>CALWNX010000066.1 GCA_944382925.1 uncultured Clostridia bacterium
CCTAATCACAACAGGACTGTTATCTCATACATCGGAGACGCTAAAGGCGTCGAGGAAGCCAGCGTCAAACTGGCCAAAAAAGCCGTTGAGCTTATAGACCTCACCAAACATACGGGAGAGCATCCGAGAATGGGCTGCGTAGACGTGATGCCTTTTGTACCGATCAAAGACGCCACTAACGAAGACTGTATAAGACTTTCGGAAAAGGTGGGGGAGAGAATAGCCGAGGAAGCGGATCTGCCGGTGTTCCTCTATGAGATGTCAGCCCGCAAGGCGGCCAGAAAGAATCTGGCGACAGTCAGAAAAGGCCAGTTTGAGGGTATGGCCGAAAAAGTAAAGGATCCGGAATGGGAACCGGATTTCGGCGGAGCCAGGATTCATCCGACAGGAGGAGTCGTAGCGGTAGGGGCAAGACCGCCGCTGGTGGCATACAACCTCAATCTCAGCACCTCCGACGTTCAGATAGCCAAGAATATAGCTAAGATAATCAGAGAAAAAGACGGAGGCCTTGCCAATGTCAAAGCCATGGGATTCATGCTCGAAGACAGAGGGATCGCCCAGGTATCCATCAACATGACCGACTACAGAGTAACGCCTCTTTACAGGGTGACAGAACTTGTGAAGAGCGAAGCCAGAAGGTACGGAGTCAGCGTTATCGGTTCCGAAGTAGTGGGACTGTGCCCGATGAAAGCGCTGATAGACTGTGCCGAATACTATCTGCAGATAGAAGACTTCGATTTTGACGCTCAGGTGCTGGAGAACTATATCCTTTAAGGGAGAGAAATCAATGGAAGAAAAAAAGAGCAAAACAAAGAAAAAGCAGATATACACCGCCCTGATGCTGATCTGTGCAGCAGTGTTTTTCTTCGCCCTGTACAAGGTGGTGACCATCCTCATGGATTATAAGGCGATCAATGATTATTACGATAAGGCCAATGAAGACTTTGTCACCGTTGAAGAGGAAGACGAAGGCCAGAAAATCAGCGTTGATTTGCAAAAGCTCATAGAAATCAACGACGATGTGGTCGGCTGGATCTATATGGCAGATACCGTGGTGAGCTTTCCGATCCTGCAGGGGCCGAGCAACGATTTTTATCTGTTCCGTGACTACGAAAAAAATTACCTCGTTTCCGGCAGTATTTTTCTGGATTCCTCAAGCTCCAGCGATTTCAGCGACAGCCACACGATTATATATGGACATAACATGCATAACGGCGCCATGTTCGGCACGCTGGATGAATTTATGGAGCCGTCGCACCGCGATGCGCACCCGTACATCCATATCCTTACGCCTGACGGCCAGTGGCACCGATACGAAATTTTTTCTTCCTATGTGGCGAACATAGACGACGGCACCTTCGTCCTGTTTAAGGAGAGCCAGCAGGAATACGAAAAATATCTGGCGCTCTGTGCGCAGAAAAATCTTTACAGCAATACAGAGCCGCCGGCCGACGGCGAGCGCATTCTGACGCTTTCGACCTGCACCGATGACAGCGATGATTATAAGCGCTACGTACTGCAGGCCAAGTATATCGGCGAAGTGGATACGATAGAATAGCAAGGGATACTTCTATAACCCCTGTTCTATGCCCACGCAAAAGCCCGTCCTTTTGGACGGGCTTTTGCTGAAAGTGTGTGTGTATTCAATAAAAGAAGGAAAGTTTTTAAATTAATAGTAACAATATCAACCGTGGTATTATTACTGACAAGCCTATATTATCACTCCTGCGAAGAAAAGTCAATAAATTCCCACGCAATTTTATCATTTTTTTGCAAAATTTGTTCGTTGGCCCCTACCATGACCGTTTCGCCATTGATAGTATAGATCCAACCGGTGGTAGCACCCTGATCAAGACCGAGCATGCCGGTGATGTAACTGCCGGCGGTATCAATGGTGATGTCAAGGTTATTGGCCACGCAGAAAAGCTGTGTGGCTTCCAGGACAGATGAGCCCTCTTCCACTGCAAACTCGGTCTCCTCTATCGGCTGAAAACCTTCTACCTCCTCTGCAGCCGCTTCTCCCTCGTCTTCTGCTTCTGCGGTCTCACCGCTTGTCTCGCTGCTGCCCGTGCTGTCAGAGAAAGAGATCGAGACGGTGATAGGATTGGCAATGTCACCAGTATCAATGTCCGGCTCTTCCGGCGAGCAGGCGGCCAGCGCCAAAACGAGCATAAGCATGCATACGATAGATAAAATCTTTTTCATATTTACCTCCTATTGATAAACGATTTCGCCATTACAGATGGTCATAAAAGCTTTATTCGCCGGCAGTCCACAGCAAAGCGAAGCAAACGGATCCTCGTCAAAGACTGCTATGTCTGCCAGCTTGCCGCTTTCGATCGTGCCCAGACGGTCCATGCAGCCGGCAATCTGCGCAGCGTGCGGCAACTCGTCGCAGCTTTTTTCAGCCGGCACGAATATGATGCTTTCCGCATACATCAGCTCCTGGGCAAGCTCCGGCGGCAGAGCTTGTGGTGACTCCACAGCGATCATCACCTTGTAGCCCCTGCTGCGTACCTGCTCAGCAGCCAGGCAGGCTTTTTCCAGATCGGCAGCCTCTGCGCAGCGCAGATAGATGTCAAAGCCCTTGTCTGCCACATCGGTGAGAATCGTATCAAGCGCCTGCTGAGAAAATTCCAGCGGGCAGCTGCTTTGATCAAGCTCTACGAGCAGCAGTCTGGCGCTGAAAAAATCACCGATCTCATTGCATAAGGTTTTCATCTGCATGAGCTGATGAATGAGCGTTTTCGGCAGCAGAGGCCGATTGATAAAATAAGAGCTGAAATATCTCTGCGAAAGCAGGCCCTCGTTGTAAAAGCTGATCAGCGCATCAATATAAAGCGACTCAAAGTAATCGGGAGCACCGAGGCTGAGGACAGAAGTGATGCCCCTTTCGGCGTTATTCTTCATCTGGGCAAAGACCGTCTCTTCGATATGCTCAAAGTCAAAAGGCAGCAGCAGATTTAAAACATACGGAGTGGTGATGTATTTGACCATTTCCTCCTCCGCCGTCTGCCGGACTATTTCCAGCGCCTGCGCATTACAGAGGCAGGAAATGTTGTTAGCTGAAAGCAGGAGCGCCGGCTTATCGGCACAGGCCTGATCGAGAAAAGCGGCCATCGCGTCGCGGTCTGAGGCAAGCTCCTGGTCGAACAGGGCCTCATTGTAGCCATAACCAAAGAGAATATCTTCTTGCGGATGAAAAGTCTGCCAGACCCGCATCCGTTCCAGCAGCTCTTCCTTTGTAGTGCAGCCGGCAAGCTTCAGATAGCAGCCGTCAAAGGCAGAAAGCACCGGCTCCTCCCACAGAGAAATAAAGCCGGGCACGGCATAGCGCCCTTCTAAATCAATGACCCTGGTACTGGAACCGACAAGAGCCTCAAGATCCTGGCTGTCACCGACAGCAATGATACGGCCGTCCTTGCAGGCAACAGCTTCAGCCTGCGGCAAATCAGCGCATTGCGTCAGCACACGGCCATTTTTAAGGATCAGATCAGCAGTATTGTTTTTCTTAAAAAAGCCAAGAGCCATACGTGTCTCCTTAAGCGTAGCAAAACTGGTTTCAAAAATTATATTACCATAAAAAAATGCAATATGATATACTTAAATTTAGTAAAAAGGAGAAACTTTATGTACACCACAGAAAAATTCACCAAAGAAATAGCGGTGGCTGACTATATCAGAGACTATGTTAATGTTGAAGAATTCCTTGAATACTGCAAGCAGTGTCCTAACTACGGGACCGTCTGGTCGTGCCCGCCTTATGAATTCGATGCCGGGGAATTCTGGCGGCCATATGACACTTTTTATATTATGGCGACAAAGATAAATTTTGCTCCGGGAACGACCCTAAAGGAGAGCGGGAAAATCATGCAAGAGGTAAAGGGGCAGATGAGCCGCGAGCTTTACGAGCTGGAAGAACGCTATCCGGGCTCTGTCAGCCTCAGCGCCGGCTGCTGCAGCCTCTGCCGGCCTGAGGGCTGCGGACGGGCCAGCGGGCTTGCCTGCCGCTATCCGCAGAAGATGAGGTATTCCATCGAGTCGCTGGGCGGCAACGTGGGGCTGACGGTCAGCAAGCTGATGGGCATAGAGCTGGAATGGGTAACCGAAGGCCGCTTGCCATCATACTTTGTTCTGGTAGGAGGACTGCTCAAACGGAAATAGAGGTGATTTGCTTTGCATAAGGCAATGTCGCAGGACGAAAAATACAAAATGATGACGGGTGACCCGATCCCGGGTCTGATCGGCAGGCTGGCCGTGCCGACCATCATCAGCATGCTGGTGAGCTCGTTTTATAATATGGCCGATACCTTTTTTGTCGGCAAGCTCAGCACCAGCGCCACCGCGGCGGTCGGGGTGGTTTTTCCGGTGATGGCGATCATTCAGGCGATCGGTTTTTTCTGCGGCCACGGCTCCGGCAACTCGATCTCGCGGCGTTTGGGCTCAAGGGAAGCTAGGTCGGCAGAGGAGCTGGCGGCAACCGGCTTCTTTTTCGCCCTTCTTTTAGGCATCCTCGTGATGGCCGGCGGCATGATCTTTCTGGAGCCGCTCTCGCTGCTGCTGAGCTCGACGGAAACGATCCTGCCGTATACCAAGGAATATCTGGGCATCATTCTTCTGGGCGCCCCGTATATGACGGCTCAGCTGGTGCTCAACAATCAGATTCGCTTTCAGGGCAACGCTTTTTATTCGATGATCGGCATCACTGCCGGCGCCGTCCTAAATATCGCCCTCGATCCGCTCTTTATCTTTGTCTTTGACATGGGTATTGCCGGCGCAGCCTGGGCCACGATCCTCAGCCAGTTTGTCAGCTTCGTCCTGCTTTGGGCAGGGGTGAGATTTTCTGACTGCATTCCGATTCGCATAAGAAATGTGCGTTTTACGCCGGAGCGCCTGCGGGAAATCACCGGCGGCGGACTGCCTTCGCTTTTCCGCCAGGGTCTTGGCAGCCTGGCCACCATGACGCTTAACATCGCAGCTAATCCTTACGGCGACGCGGCGATTGCCGCCATGTCGGTGGTGTCGCGCATCACGATGTTTGCCAATTCGGCCGTCATCGGTTTTGGTCAGGGCTTTCAGCCGGTCTGCGGCTTCAATTACGGAGCCAGAAGATACGACCGCGTCAAAGCAGCTTTCTGGTTCTGCGTTAAATTTTCTACTGTATTTCTGCTTGTCGTGTCGGTGCTTGGGGCCGTGTTTGCCGAGCCGCTGGTGGCGGTTTTCCGCAGCGATCCTGAGGTGATAGAGATAGGCCGCGTGGCTCTGTGGTGCCAGTGTATAACCTTCGCCCTGTCGGGCTGGATCGTGCTTAACAATATGATGATGCAGACTATCGGCAAGACGCTGCCGGCCACCGTTTTGGCCGCTTCGCGTCAGGGGCTGTTTTTTATTCCGGCCTTACTGATACTGCCTGCGTTCCTGGATCTCTTCGGGATCCAGCTGGCGCAGGCAGCTGCTGATGTCTGTACTTTTGCGATCACTACCGTCATCTACCTTCACGTTATGAAGCAGATGGATCATGAGATGTACAATCATGCGGCGGCAGAGCGGATGGTCGGCAAATAAATGAGGCGGCTTCGGCACGTAAGCGCACTTCAGCGCATGGACGGGCGAAGCCGTCTTATTTTACGTATACCTTCGGCAGTCTCTGGCCGAAAGCGCAGCAGATCTCGTAGCTGATCGTGCCGGTGGCGCGGGCAATGTCGTCGGCCAGGATGGTGTTTTTGCCGTCGCTGCCCATGACGATGACTTCGTCTCCCACCTTGACGTCCGGCACATCGGTCACGTCGACCATGCACTGATCCATGCAGATGTTGCCGGCCAGAGGCGCGATGCAGCCGTTGACCAGCACCCTGCCCTGCTGAGAATAAGGACGCGGATAACCGTCGGCATAGCCCAGCGCCAGGGTGGCGATTTTGCTCGGCCTTTCGGCAATGAATTTGCGGCCGTAACCGACAGAAAAGCCGGCCGGCACGTCTTTCAGATGGACGATGTTGGCCTTGACGGACATCACCGGCTTGATGGCCAGTCTGTTGACGTCGACCTCGTCTGACGGATAGCAGCCGTAGAGGATGATGCCGGGACGGCAGGCGTCAAAATGCACCTCCGGCAGCTCCATGATCGAAGCGCTGTTGGCCAGCGTTTTCATCGGCAGCTTGATTCCGGCGGCGCAGGCGGCCTGATAGAAGCGGTTGAATTTTTCTTCTTGCTGATGCGAAAAGGTCTTGTCGGCGGCGTCCGCGGTGGACATGTGCGAAAACAGACCCTTGATGCTGAAATTCGTCAGCGCGGCGATCTTGCGGATGTCGGCGATGGCGTTTTCCGTATCGTCGGCCAGGTAGCCGATGCGGCCCATGCCGGTGTCGATCGCGATCAGACCCTGAATCGTTTTTCCTGCCGCGGCAGCAGCCCTGTCGATAGCGGCGGCGTTTTCGCTGCTGCAGACTACCGGCGTCAGGTCGTATTCGGCCAGAGCAGAGGCATACATGTCCGGCGTCAGGCCGAGAATGATGATCTCCTCTTTGGCGCCTGCTTCGCGCAGGGCGATGGCCTCGTGCAGCGTGGCCACGGCAAAGGTGCGGCAGCCGTTTTCTCTCAGCACCTCGGCGACCTTCAGCGCGCCGTGCCCGTAGGCGTCGGCCTTGATGACGCCAATCAGCTCACGCTGGCCGATCTTGGCCTTTATATTCTTGATATTAAAATCCAGATTGTTCAGATTGATCTCTGCCCATGCAGGGCGCAATGCGTTTTTGTACATTAGAATCCTCTCCCTTCCTGTCCCTTATTATATCTTTCACTACCACAAATTTCAAGACAAGCCTTGAACAAGAAGCGAAAATAAAGTATCCTGTATTTATTACAGGACAAGGATAAAAAGATGGAAAGAGACAGTTTCAGAAGCAGGAGGGGTTTTATCATCGCCTGCATCGGTTCGGCAGTCGGCATGGGCAACATCTGGCTGTTTCCGGCGCGGGTGTCGGCCTTTGGCGGCGCGGCCTTCCTGATCCCATATTTTATATGCGTGGCCTTTCTGGGCTTTACCGGCGTGGTCGGCGAAATGGCCTTCGGCCGGGCGATGGGCAGCGGATCGATGGGAGCTTTCGGGCAGGCCATGGAAAGGAGCGGCCGCAAGCGTTCGCTCGGCGAGGCGCTGGCGCTGGTGCCGGTGCTGGGCAGCTTCGCGATGGCGATCGGCTATTCGGTAGTGGTCGGCTGGAGCTTCAAGTATATCTATATTTCTGTGGAAGGCAGCATGTTCAGGGCCCAGGGAGCAGACGAGCTCGGCGGGCTGTTTAATGACACGGCTTCAGCCTTTGGCAACGTGGGCTGGCACGTCGCCGTGCTGGTGATCACCTTCGTGATCATGGTCTACGGCATCGCTTCCGGCATCGAAAAAGCCAACAAGGTGATGATGCCGCTCTTCTTCCTCATGTTCATCGGCATGGCGCTGTACATCGCCACTCTGCCCGGCGCGGAGGAAGGCTACAGGTACCTGACCACCCCGGACTTCGGCGTGCTGCTTCAGCCTGAGACCTGGGTCTATGCGCTGGGACAGGCTTTCTTCTCGCTCTCGCTAGCCGGTTCAGGCACGCTGGTCTACGGTTCTTATCTGAAAAAGACGGAGGATATTCCTTTCTGCGCCCGCAACGTGGCGATCTGGGACACGCTGGCGGCGATGATTGCCGCCGTCACGATCATCCCGGCCATGGCTACGGCCGGCCAGGAGCTGACGGAAGGCGGCCCGGGCCTGATGTTCATCTACCTGCCGAACGTGTTCCTGGAAATGCCGGGCGGCAGGCTGTTCAGCATCATCTTTTTTGTCGCGGTAGCCTTTGCCGGTCTGACCTCGCTGGTCAATCTCTTTGAAACGCCGGTGGAAGCCCTGCAGACCAAGCTGCGCCTGTCGCGCAAAAAAGCGGTGGCGCTGATCGGCGGCAGCGGCAGCATCGTCGCTCTGTGCATCGAGGGCATCGTTTCCGGCTGGATGGACGTCTGCTCGATCTACTTGAGCCCGATCGGCGCGCTGCTGGCCGGAATCATGTTCTACTGGATTTGCGGCAAGGATTTTGTCCGCGAGCAGATTGACACCGGGGCGCAGCGCAAGCTGGGCAGCTGGTACGAATGGGCCAGCAAATATGTTTTCTGCGGCCTGACGATCGTCGTGCTCATCATGGGCACGATCTGGGGCGGCATCGGCTAAAGCGTGAGCCTGCGCCGCACCGAAAAACAAGGAAAAGCAAAGGCTGCCCCCGCGGTCACAAGCGACCACGAGAGGCAGCCTTTTATAATGCCTTTACAATTTGTGATTTTATGCACGCCGCAGACGCGCGCTGGAAATGCACGCTGCAGATGCGCGCTGGAAATGCACGATGCAGATGCGCGCTGGAGACGCCTAAAGCTGCTCCATGCCGGTACTGATGTCGTGCTTTACTCTGTCGTGTTCCTCGGAGGCCTTGGCGCTGTTCCACTGATCCATGGTGCCTACCAGATAGCCGGTGATTCTGCGGATCCTCTCAAAAGGAACGTGCTCGAACTCATAATTGAGATCGGCAAAATCTCCGTCGATCTTGATGTCCAGATGTTTCAGCTTTCTGTTATATTTCCCTTCCAGATATTCTACATAAGCCTGGCTCTCCGCGGCCGGTGCGTTTCCTGTGATCTGTACGCTCATGATATATCCCCTCCTTTTTTGCGACTAAATCTATTATACACACATATATTGTGGATTTAAACTCCAAATTGCAAAAAACATACCATTAGTAGATTTAAGCTGGGCGGGAGCGCCGGGCCGGGCCGGCTGGCAGCCGGTCAGGAGGGCCAGGCCGACGGCCGAAATCGCCAGGCTGGGCCGGCGAGAACGACCGGAACCGCCATATTCTCGCTTTTGGCACGGGACGCCAGGCCGAAAGAGAATTTCAGACGCAAAAAATCTCTCATATTCGCTAACCGCCCAGCCCAAAAGAGAATCGGCAAAAAAATACGGCAAAAATTCTCTCTTTCATGGTGGAAGATTTTCTTTGAGAGACTGGAAAAAGGCTCTTTTCCTTTCCATTCTCTTTTAATCTGTGTCTTTATCCAATTCGCGAGAATTTCCGCGCCAAAAATTCTCTTTGCGCCTGGGTGATTTCAAGAAAGGCGAGAATTTCGCCGTGGGCCGGCCGCCACAGACCCACCTGAGCTCGCCGCCGGCCCGCTGCCGCGGGCTCACCCCCAGATCCACCGCCGGCCCGCCACAAATCCGTCCGCCGGCCCGCCGTCAAGCCAGAATAATGTAAAAGCAACAGCATAATCTTTAGCAGGAGGGAAAAATATGGACGGACAATATTTGCTGCAGCTGCTCGGACAGCTGAGCAGAAAAAACAAACAGGCGGTTTTCGCCCATGATGAGACGGACTGCATCTGGCACCGGGAAACGGACGTCGCGCTGCTGCAGCAATTCTGCCGCGAGGGTTATCCGATGGCGCGCAAATACGGCCATTTTATCATCGGCAACAGCGAGGAAAACAGCTATATCGGCATCCCGGGAAGATTCTTGCTCGCTGAACAGCCGGCCGGCGGCCGCACCGGCTTTACGCTCTGGCAGCCGCTCCGCGGCGGAGAGGAGCTGTATGACAGCCTGGAGGAAATAGATGAAGAGACGGCTGCCCTGGTCTACGGCTACTGGATCGCGCGCCTTGACCCGCAGACGATGAAGGTTGAAGAGGTGTGAAGAAGCGCGAAGAGGCGCAAAGCTAAAACGCCCAAGCCCCAAAACCCCCAAGCCCAAAAACCCCGAGCACCGAAGCCGGGTTATAGGAAAAAATGTGCTGGTAACGATTCTCTCTAAAGGCAAAAGATCAGGCATGCAAGGGAAGAGAGGACAAGATTTTGTTCTCCATCTTTTGGTTTTGCGGGTGCAGCGAAAACAGCGGACAAAGAATTGTTCTTTAGACGTTGCCATGAGGTGCTTTAAGAAAAAAGCCGGCAGAAGCCGAGCTGCTGACGGCGAGTTTATCATGGAGAAAAACGTTTTCGGCGCTTTTTTTCTGTTCCGGGCAGCAAGCTACCGCGATCCGGGCGGCCTGCTTTTTCTTTAAAGGCGCATTGCACAAGAGTCGAGAAAAAATCCTTGTCCGCTGTTTTCGCAAAGGCAGCTTTTTGAATCCCGCGAGAAAAAAATCCTGTCCTGCCTGACCACCGCCACCGCCTACGAGCGGCCGGTAAGCTCGGCCAGAAAACGCCACCGCCTACGAGCGGCCGGTAAGCCCGGCCAGAAAACGCCGCAGCCGCCCCGGCGTGCGGCCGGCCGCCCGCACGATCGGAGCGCGGCCGGCTGCTTCGATAGCCTGAGCCATCAACAGCTGCTGGCAGTCTGTTTTTTTCTCGCCCTCGGCCGGCTGCGGCTTGCAGTAAGTGCCGTCTGCTTGCAGATAGCGGCCCTTGGTGTTGTCGGCCAGACAGGCGTCGAGGATGCGGTGGATCTCCTGCTTGCAGGTCGGATCAAAAACCGGACAGGCTACCTCCACCCGGCGCTCGGTGTTGCGCGTCATAAAATCGGCCGAGGAGATGTACATCTTCTCTTCGCTGCCGCTGCCGAAGCAGTAGACGCGCGAGTGCTCGAGAAAGCGCCCGACAATGCTCTTGATCGTGATGTTCTCGGTTTTTCCCGCAATACCCGGCAAGAGACAGCAGATCCCCCGCACGATCATGCGGATCTGCACTCCGGCACAGGAAGCCTGTTTGAGCTTTTCGATGATGTCGATGTCGGTGATCGAATTCAGCTTCAGGAGGATGCGCCCCTCCGCGCCCTTGGCGATTTCCTCGTTGATCAGTTCGATGACCGCCGACTTCAGCGACCGGGGCGAAACCAGCAGGCGCTCATACCTGTCGCTGAGATTGGCGATCGCCATGTTCTTGAAAAAAAGCGCCGCATCGCTGCCGATGGCCGGATCAGCTGTGATCAGTGACAAATCGGTGTACTGCCTGGCGGTCTTTTCGTTATAGTTGCCGGTACCGATCTGCGTAATGTAATGGATGCCGCCCTTGTCGCGCAGCGTGATCTGACACACCTTAGAATGAACCTTGTAGTCCTCAAAGCCGTAAATCACACGGCAGCCGGCTTCCTCCAAACGCTCGGACCAGTCGATGTTGTTCTGCTCATCGAAACGGGCCCGCAGCTCGATGATGGCCGTCACGTCCTTGCCGTTTTCCGCCGCCCGGCAGAGGTATTCCACGATCTTGGCGTGGCGGGCCAGACGGTAGATGGTGATCTTGATCGAGATGACCTCCGGCGCGGTAGAGGCTTCCTTGAGCAGGCGGATAAAAGGCTCCATCGATTCATAAGGAAACGAAAGCACCGCGTCGCGCTGCTGAATCTGCCGGATCATGCTCTGCGAAAGGTCGAATTCCGGATTTTTCTGCGGCGTAAAAGCGCTGTAGGTCAGAGCCAGAGCTTTGTCAGCGGACAGGCGGCCGGCCAGATCGAAAGCATAGTCCATCTTGAAAGGCAGTCCCGTCACATAGACCTGCGCGGGCAGAAGGCCGAGCCGTTCGCCCAGATAAGCCAGGAAGCGGCTGCTGATGCGGGCAGAGAGCTCCAGACGCACAGCCCCGAGCCGCGCCCGCTGCTTGAGGACCTTTTTCATCTTTTTGCGGAAATCCGCACCGAAATCGAATTCTTCATCGCCGGCGTTGATGTCGGCGTTTCTGGTCACGCAAAAGCTGACCTTTTCTTTGATCTTGTAGCTGGAAAAGATCTCGCCCAGATATTCGGCAATCACTTCTTCTGTGCGGATGTAGCGGCAGTCGTCGCCGCGGAGAAAGAGGATAGGCGGCAAGATGGCCGGTACCGGGACGACGGCGAACACCTCGCGGCCCTTGACATCCAGCATGGCGCCGATGTGGACGACCTTGTTGGCCAGATGCGGAAAAGGATGGTGTTCATCCACGATCTGCGGCGAAAGAACGGGCTCTATGTATTCGCTGAAATATTTTTTCAGCTGCTTTTTTTCCTCGCTTTCAAGCTCCCGGTACGACAGATTGCAGATACCGTGCAGACGCAGCTGTTTTTCCAGCCCGCTGCAGATGCGCTCTTTTTTCTGATAGAGCACGCCGACGGCTTCATAGATGGCAGAAAGCTGCTGCTGCGCCGTCATACCGGACTTGTTGTCGATGGAGCTTTCCTTGAGGTTCATCAGCTCCGTCAGGCTGCCGACACGAATCATAAAGAACTCGTCGAGGTTGCTGGTGAATATGGAGACGAATTTGAGCCGTTCAAGCAGAGGGACAGTTTCGTCAGCAGCCTCGTCGAGCACTCTCTCGTTGAAGCGGAGCCAGGACAGCTCCCGGTTTTGTGTATATTCTCTAACCATCGATCAGACCCGCTTTCTTTAACTGACAATAGAGATAGCCTTCCCTGACGCCATAGCTGCTGGTGACGAGCTCCTTGCCGCCGAAATACTTTGCCACGGTATAGAGCACCGCGATCCCCGGAAGCAGGGTGTGGATCCTTTCGGGAGCAATCTTGAGGATGAGTTGCGTGAGCTGTTCCTGATCGCAGCGTACGCAGCGGGCGGTCAGAAGGCTTTTGAGGAAATAGCGCTTATATGAAAGGTTGCTCTTGTCCTGAGCATAGAGGCTGTTGTAGAGCTTGAGAGCGGCGCGGGCGCTGCCGCCGACGGCGCAGATTACCGGCCGGGGGCCTTTCTTCTTGTCGTATTCCGCAAAGCCCAGGGCGCTGAGCTGATTCCTGACCGCCGCGCAGATGGCGCGGATTTCGTCTTTGCCCGGGACGATTCCGCTGACGAACCTGTTATAGAGATTGAGCGAGCCCATTTCGATGGATTCAGCCGTCTGCGGCCGGCCATCCTCATAGAGAAGGATTTCCGTGCTGCCTCCGCCGATGTCGACCAGCACGCCGTCCCTGGCAGCCAGATGGCGCGAAGCGCCGTAATAATCGTAGAAGGCTTCTTCTCTGCCGGTCAGCAGCTTGACCTCCAGGTTGCAGCGCTGTCTGATCTCGTCGAGAACTTGCCCGGAATTGCTGATGTTTCTCAGCGAAGCGGTGGCGAAAGGATAGACGCCGTCAAATTTGAAGGCTTCGATCAGCGTGCAGATCTCGGAAAGAACGTCGAGACAGAGCTCGATGCCCGCCCTTGAAAGCGCGCCGTCCGCCTGCACATAGCCGGCCAGACCGGCGGAATATTTTTTATTGAGCACCGGGATCAGCGTTTTGCCTTCCAGGTGAAAAACTACGGCCCTGATGGTGTTGGAGCCTATATCGATGACCAGATACATGAGCTTTCAGACTGTCTCCTTTGCAGTTTTTGCGAAATTATCAATAAATACATTGTATCTGAATCGTGTAAAATCTATTCTCACGTTTTTGGAAAAGATGAGTTAATTCTCATCATGTACCTTGAATGCACACATCATGTAACATGTATACAAAATGCAGTTGAATTTTCGCCCGTGATGTGATAAACTTATACAATGTATGGAAAAGTTTATGCTGGAGGCTCTCAAAGAAGCTCAAAAAGCCCGGGATCTTGGTGAAGTACCGATCGGCGCCGTGATCGTCAGGGACGGATGCATAATCGGCCGCGGCCATAACCTGACCGAATCGGCCAAGGATCCCACGGCGCACGCCGAGATGCAGGCTATCAGGCAGGCGGCGGCAGCTCTGGGAGGCTGGAGGCTTAGCGGCTGCGAGATGTACGTGACAGCCGAGCCGTGCGCCATGTGCGCCGGAGCCATCGTCTGGGCCAGGCTTGCACGCCTTTACATAGGCACGATGGATCCCAAAGCCGGCGCCTGCGGTTCTGTATTCAATATACCGCAGGAGGAGAGGCTCAATCATCAGGTAGAAATACACACAGGACTTATGGAAGATGAATGCGCTCGCATCCTGAAAGACTTTTTCAGAGCCCTGAGAAATACGAAAAAGACAAAAGAACAAAAACCGGAGGACGCAAAACAATGAAAAAAATCCGCGCGATTTTTACGCTCACACTGCTCATATTGATGGTAGCTGCCGTATCAGCCGCAGGTGTTTTCGCCGCTGACGGAAAGCTTGAGCTTCTCGACTCTTATCCGAAGGACGGCTCTACCGGGGCTTCAATCGAAAACCTCGGCGTCAAGCTATATTTCGACGGCGACATGTCCGAAGAAAAAGCAGGCAAGGCCAACAGCGATAACGTGTTCCAGCTTTATGACAGCGACGGCAAGGCCATGCCTACCATAGTGCTGTACAACTCAAGCGAACAGGGTGTTGTGCTGGTGCTGTTGGATACCAATGCAGAAGATACGCCGACCGTCGCCAGCAACAGCGACTACACGCTCAAGATCTCCGGCGAGCTCGTAGATGACAACGGCAACCAGCTGGGGCAGGATCAGGAGATAACCTTCAAAACCCTCAACCAGACTACCAACACGATCATCAGCGTGGTTATGATGGTCGGCATGTTCGTCATCATGATGGTAGCGACTTCCAAAGCGGCCAAAAAGAACGCTGAAGAAGAAAAGAAGAAGCAGGACAAGGTAAATCCATATAAGGAAGCCAAGAAAACAGGCAAATCCGTAGAAGAGATCGTCGAAAAGGATCAGAAGAGAAAAGCCAAGGAGGCCGAAAAGGCCGCCAGGAAAGCTGCCGAGGAGGACGAAGACAGCGAGAACTTCAGAGTTAAGCGCCGTCATTCTGCTTCTGAGGCAGGCAGCAGATATGTAGCGGAAAGACGCGCCGCCGCTGAAGAAGCACGAGCCAAGGCGGAAGCGTTGGAGGCCAAGAGAAAAGCTGCTGCCAGAAAGAAGAAAAAGAAATAAACTGCTAGTTAAATAAAAATGAGAGGCTCACCCTCTCATTTTTGTTAAGAGGGAGCGATGGCAGAGGAAACGATCAGATCATACGCAAAAATCAACTTGTCACTGGACGTGACCGGCAAACGGGAGGACGGCTATCATACGGTAGAGACTGTCATGCAGAAGATATCCCTTTTTGATGAGGTTACGGTCAGATGGCAGCCCGCCGCGCGTGGGCAGGCTGCAGAAGGCATACATATAACTCTGGACAGCAACAAGCCTTTTCTGCCGCGTGACGAGCGCAACATCGCCTATAAGGCGGCGCTGCTCATGAGCGAGAATTTTGCCGGGCGGGTTGGCAGCGGCCGGATAAGCATATATCTCAATAAATGCATCCCTGTTTCGGCCGGACTGGCCGGGGGCAGCGGCAACGGCGCCGCCGTTCTTACCGCGCTAAACCGAATATGGCGCACGAGGCTCAGCACCAGAGCGCTGTGTCGGCTGGGGAGCTCGCTGGGAGCGGACGTACCTTTCTGCATACTGACGCAAAACAGTCAGTACGGCTGTGCGCTGGGCGGAGGCACAGGCGCAGATCTAACCGTGATAAAGAGCCGCTTTCGACGCTCGCTGGTGCTGGTTAAGCCCGCCTTTGGCGTTTCGACCAAAGAAGCATACCAGGGCGTTGACAACTGCCACATTGCAAAGCGCCCTGATACCGAGGTGCTGATGGAAGCCCTGCGCCGGGGCGACAGAGAGCAGATTTACGAGCAGATGATCAATGTGCTCGAGAACTACACCCTGGCGGCATATCCGCAGGTGCAGGATATCAAGGACAGGCTGTCGACAGAAACGGACGCGGAAAAAGTCCTCATGACCGGCAGCGGACCGACGGTGTTCGCATTTTATGCAAATGCAGAAAAGGCCAGGGCGGCCTGTGCGCTGATGAGAAGCGCCGGGCTCGAAGCCTATTGGGCACGCACTATATAGCCGGGACTGGACCGGAAACAAGATAATGGAGGAGACAGATGATAAATTTTGATTTGCAGAACCACAGACCGCTGCGCGAGATCGTCTATGAGGAGCTGAAGCGCGAAATCCTCGTCGGTGAGATCGCTCCCGGCACGAGAATGATGGAGATAGAGCTGGCCGACGAAATGGGCGTCAGCCGTACGCCGGTCAGAGAGGCGATCAGAAAGCTCGAAAAAGAAGGGCTGGTGACCATCGAGCCGCGCAAGGGAGCTTATGCCTCGGACGTTTCCATCAAAGACATGGTCGATGTGCTGGAGGTGCGTGAGGACCTGGAGGCCATGGCAGCCGCTCTGGCCGCGCAGAAGGTGACTGAGGACGAAAAGAAAGCGCTGCTGGATGCTACCTTAGAATACCAGCGTGCCGTAGAATCAGAAAAGACTGAGGACATCATCAGGTGCGACGAGGGCTTTCATCAGCTGATCGTAAACTGCAGCGGCAACAAGACGCTGATCCAGCTGTTTTCGCAGGTACAGGAGCTGGCGTTGAGATTCAGATATCTGTACTACGATGATTTTTCCCGCTATGAGAGGATGCCGCTGGAACACAGAGAGATCGAGGAGGCTATCCTCAGCGGCAATTATGAGGAGGCCAGAATTGCCGCCGGCGAGCATGTAAAGAAGCTCAAACAGTTCGTGATTGACGAAGGTGAGCAGATCTTTCACGGTACGCAGAAAAAATAACCGTCTCATATAGCGCAGGGGAGCGGGATGAGAGTATTAAGAAAAATTATTCTCCTGCTGCTGGGCGTCGTCGTGCTGGCGGCAGGATATACGATATATCAGGGGTACGGCATATATAAAGACGTGACAGAGGCTGACCCGCTGACGCAGAAGGTGGAAGAGATAAAAGCACAGGAGCATTACACGCCTTACGAAGAACTGCCAAAGACATATATTGAGGCGGTCATAGCCGGCGAAGATCAGCGCTTTCTTAAGCACGGTGGCTTTGATCTTCTCTCTACCGGCAGGGCGGTGCTGGCGAACATCAGGTCCGGCGAAATGGTTCAGGGCGGCAGCACCATCACGCAGCAGCTGGCGCGCAACCTGTATTTTGAACAGGACAAGGACCTTTCCCGCAAGGTGGCGGAGCTGATGGTCGCCTTTGCCCTGGAAAAAGAATACGGCAAAGAAGAGATCTTTGCGCTCTATGTGAATACGATATATTTTGGCTCCGGCTATTACAACATTTACGACGCCAGCCAGGGGTACTACGGAAAAACGCCGGCGGAGCTTTCGGATTACGAAGCGACCATGCTGGCCGGTATCCCCAACGCGCCGTCCGTCTACGATCCGACCGTGAACCCGGATCTGGCTGAGCAGCGCCGCCAGCAGATCATCAGCTGCATGGTCGAGCAGGGGTACATAGAAGAGGGGCAGATTCAGTAGCCGCGTCGAGCCTAAATTAGCTCGATGTTGGCTTTTTTCGCTACTGAAGTCAAAACAGACAACGCCGGCGGCCTATGCCATTCGCCCTCATGTTGTAATTAAAGAGCGATCTTGCTTTTTATTACAACATTTTCGCGTTGAACCGCGCTTACACGAGCGGTCAAAACAGCCGATGTTGTATTTTTTAGAGAAAGCTGCCATGGTTACAACATTTTGGTTGTAATTACGGCAGGAATTTGCAAAATATTACAACATTGCGCCCACGGCGCTCGCAAAAACGGCCCG
>CALWNX010000067.1 GCA_944382925.1 uncultured Clostridia bacterium
CTGAACGTGATGCGGCTTGAGGTGATGGAAAAGCTGAACCTTGAGAGCATGGAGCTCAGCCAGAATTATCCTCTCTTTTACGACAAGCTCGAAAAGAGCAACTATTTTCTGGAAAACATTCTTGAAACTCTCGATGAACCGCTTGAAGGACGGCTGCTTGCTTATCTGCTCAGCGACCCGCTTTGCGACGGCGGACAGTGGGATATGTTTGCCAGCCTGGTGGAAAAGTACGGAGTTGTGCCGAAGGACGCGATGCCTGAGTCGGCTGCTTCCTCGCAGACTGCCGAGATGGACCGCTATCTGACGCGCAAGCTGAGAGAATTCGCCTGTACGCTCAGAGAAGAACACGAGGCCGGACAGCCGGAGGCATCGCTGCGCAGCCGCAAGGAGGAAATGCTAAGTACAATCTACAGAATGCTTTGCATCAGCCTTGGCACGCCGCCGCAAAGCTTTACATATGAAACGAGGGACAAGGACAAAAAATTTGTGCGCATCAGCGATATTACCCCGCAGGATTTTTATAAAGAATATGTCGGTCTTGACATGGATGACTACATCAGCCTCATCAATGCGCCGACTGCAGATAAGCCTTACGGAAGGATGTATACCGTGCAGTTCCTCGGCAACGTCAAGGGCGGCCGCGAGGTGAGATATCTCAATCTTCCTGCCGAGGAGCTCAAGCGCGCCGCCATCGCTCAGCTCAAGGACGGCAAGGCGGTTTGGTTTGGCAGCGATGTCGGCAAATGCAGCTCGCGGCAGGGAGGACTGCTCGACCTTGATGTTTATGACGCGGCAGGGCTGTTTGATACTGAATTTCCGCTGACCAAGGCACAGCGCCTCGATTACGGCGAGAGCCTGATGACACACGCGATGGTGCTCACCGGCGTTAATCTTGACGATAAAGAACGGCCGCTGCGCTGGCGGGTGGAAAACAGCTGGGGCAAGGAGGCCGGAAAGGACGGCTACTACGTCATGAGTGACCGCTGGTTCGATGAGTTTACATATCAGGTGGTGGTCAACAAGAAGTACTTGACTGATGAGCAGCAGGCGATGCTTGCGACAGAGCCGATCGTTCTCAAGCCGTGGGATCCGATGGGCAGTCTGGCCAGGAGGTGAAGAAAATGACTAAGAGCAAGAAAATTTTAGTGATAGTACTAGCCGCTCTCGCGCTCTGTGTGGTCGCAGCAATCCTGATCTATACGCGTTCGTTTACGATCGAGCAGCGCTATCCGGCTCTTGATATGTCAGAATGCACAAAAATAACGGGCTATTATGAAGACGGCGAGGAAAGAGAGGACAAACAGTTTGCCCTGCAGCCTGAGGATCCTCATTTTGCAGAGCTGCTGGAAATGTTCAGCGCCGCGGATTTTAAGACCAGACTGTCAAACCTGCTGCCGCAGAGCGATACGAAAACGCACGCATATGAAGAGGGCGACACCAATGTTTACTGGAGGGTGCTTTTCTCCTTCGAAGACACCGTTTTGCCCGACGGAAGCACGGCAAGCGGCTATTTGCTGCAGGTCGACAATTTCTTCGGCGATCTTGAGCTTATGGCTCTTGACGGCAGCTGGATCAGATGCTCAGTAAGCGCGCAGGATCAATGGGCGCAGGAGATTTTTGCCATCATCAGGCAATATACCGTTTGATCTTCTTTCAAGCTTGGCGGGCAAAATCTGCGCCTCATAAGCAAAATCCTTGTTGACATTGACAGGGCGCTGCTTTATAATAAATAGGTCACCTTATGATTATTTGGCGGACGAGTCCGCACAAAGCTTGAAATTTGAAGTAAATGGAGGGAATTCGACATGAGAGTAAAGGTTACCTTGGCCTGCACGGAATGCAAGCAGAGAAACTACAATACGATGAAGAACAAGAAAAACGATCCGGATCGTATTGAGATGCAGAAATACTGCAAGTTCTGCCAGAAGCACACTCTTCACAAAGAAACCAAATAAGGAGAGATTGAGATGGCAAACGAAAAGAAAAAGAGAGCTTCGCTCGGCGAGTACTTCAGAGGAGTAAAGACCGAGATGAAGAAGGTCGTATGGCCGACCAAAAAAGAGCTGGTTTCATACACAGCTGTAGTTATCGTGACCTGCGCAGTGTTCGCACTGGGTTTCTGGCTGGTAGATACAGGCGTACTGCTCGCTTTGAGAGAAGTATTGAACATAACGTTATAGTATAAATATAAGCGATAACGTTGCCGCGGACATCGCTCCGGCGGCAGTCGATTTTCTTCAAATTATATATAAAGAGAAGGTACAAAAAATGTCTGACATCGAAAGCAAGGGCGTATCCCCGCTCGAGGGCGAAGGCCTCAGAGGAGACGGCAAGGCCAAGTGGTATGTGGTGCACACCTATTCGGGCCACGAGAACAAAGTAAAAGTGAATATCGAAAAGATGGTTGAAAACCGCGGCATGCAGGATCTGATCATCGACATTGTTGTACCGACTGAAGACAGAGTGGAAATAAAGGACGGTCAGAGAAAGATCAAGACCAAAAAAATGTTTCCCGGCTATGTAATCATAAAGATGATCGTTACCAACGAGTCCTGGTACCTGGTGCGCAACACCCAGGGCGTTACCGGCTTCGTCGGTCACGGCTCAGAGCCTATCCCGCTCACCGATGAAGAGGTGGCCAGGATGGGCATCGAAAAGGTCTACATCGATCTGGATGTCGAGGTTGGCGAGACAGTGCGGATCATCAGCGGTCCTTTCGAGAGCTTCATGGGCGTAGTAGAAGAGATCAACAAAGAGAAACAGATACTGCGCGTCAAGGTTTCCATGTTTGGAAGAGACACCCCGGTTGAGCTTGAGTTCAGCCAGGTAGATAAAATAAGCTAGAGCCCGGCTCCGGCAAAATCTAAAGAAAGGAGAAGAAAAATGGCTAAAAAGGTAGAAGGCTATATCAAACTGCAGATAGCAGCCGGCAACGCTACCCCGGCGCCTCCTGTAGGACCTGCACTCGGCCAGAAGGGCGTGAACATCATGGACTTCTGCAAGCAGTTCAACGCCAGGACCCAGGATCAGCCAGGAATGGTAATTCCGGTAGTTATCACAGTTTATGCCGACAGATCCTTCACCTTCGTCTGCAAGACGCCGCCGGCAGCAGTGCTGCTGAAGAAAGCGGCAGGTCTGACCGCAGCTTCCGGAGAGCCTAACAAGAAAAAGGTGGCTACTCTGACGAGAGCTCAGGCCGAGGAGATCGCCAAGATCAAGATGCCTGACCTGAACGCAGCGGATCTTGACGCCGCGACGGAGATGATCAAGGGAACTGCCAGAAGCATGGGTATAGTTATTGAAGGTTAAGACAGTGGGAGACCTTAAGGTCGACAGTACCACAAGGAGGTAAAAAAGATGCCTAAGAGAGGTAAAAACTACAAGGCTGCGGTTGCCAGCTATGACAAGGCAGCTTTGCACGAGGTAGCTGAATCACTGAAGATAGTGACTGAGACTGCCAAAGCAAAATTCGATGAAACAGTTGAAGTGCATATCAAGCTCGGAGTTGACGGCAGACATGCCGATCAGCAGGTAAGAGGCGCGATCGTTCTCCCGCACGGAACCGGCAAGACCAAGAAGGTGCTGGTATTCGCCAAGGGACCGAAAGCCCAGGAAGCCGAAGCTGCCGGAGCTGATTATGTAGGAGCCGAAGAGATGGCTCAGAAGATCCAGACCGAAAACTGGTTCGATTTCGACGTAGTAGTAGCGACCCCGGATATGATGGGAGTTGTAGGAAGACTGGGTAAGATCCTCGGACCTAAGGGTCTGATGCCAAACCCTAAGTCCGGCACGGTAACCATGGATGTGGAAAAAGCCCTGCAGGAGATCAAAGCAGGTAAGGTTGAGTACAGACTGGACAAGACCAACATCATCCACACTCCGATCGGCAAAGTTTCCTTCGGAGCAGAGAAGCTGACCGACAACTTCAACGCACTGCTGGAGGCCGTAGTAAAGGCCAAGCCGGCGGCAGCCAAGGGTCAGTATCTGAGAAGCGTTACGGTTGCGTCGACCATGGGACCTGGAGTCAAAGTAAATCCTGCTCTGATCCAGTTCTAAAAAAAAAGAACAATACGAAATCAAAACCGTAGACAGCGGGTGCGTAAGCTTAATTTCCCGCCGAGGTACAATATAAAAAATTGTCCTTGTCTGTCTACCGGCAGACAAGGTTTTTTATGGAGTACCAATTCTGCTCCTCGACAAGAGAGGCAAGAAAGGAGTAAGAAAAAGACATGTCAGTAGAAGCTCAAAAAGCAAAACAGGTTATAATCGACGAGATCAAGGAGAAGCTGGACGGCGCTCAGTCAGCCGTAGTCATCGACTACATGGGTATCAGCGTAGCTCAGGCCGACGCCATGAGAAAGAAGCTGCGCGAGGCTAACATAGACTACACCGTTTACAAGAACACCCTGATGAAGAGAGCTATCGCAGGCACCGAATTTGCCGGCTTGGCCGACGTCCTCGAAGGACCGAGCGCCATCGCCATCAGCAAAGAGGACGCCACCGCTCCGGCCAGAGTTCTCAACGAGATCATCAAGGATTATAAAAAGATGGAATTCAAAGCGGGAGTCGTAGAAGGAACTCTGTTCGACAAGGACGGCATCCAGTCCATTGCCGACATTCCGTCCAGAGACGTACTCATCGCCAAGTTCATGGGAAGCATCCAGTCGCCGGTAAGCAAGGCGGTAAGGACCTTCCAGGCTATCGCCGACGCCAAGGCCGAGGCTTAATAACAACATTTTCGCGGCGCGCGCATTAAAGACGCCCGCACCTAAACAGAAATTTTGAAAAGGAGAATATAAAATGAATAAGGAACAGATCATTGAAGCGATCAAGAACATGACAGTTTTAGAGCTGAACGAATTAGTTAAAGCTTGTGAAGAAGAGTTCGGCGTATCCGCTGCTGCTCCTGTAGCAGTTGCCGGCGTAGCCGCTCCTGGCGCTGCCGCTGCCGAAGAGCAGACCGAGTTCACCGTAGTTCTGGAAGCAGCCGGTGCCGAGAAGATCAAGGTTATCAAGGCTGTACGCGAGATCACCGGCCTGGGTCTGAAGGAAGCCAAGGAGCTGGTAGACGGTGCTCCTTCCAACGTAAAGGAAGGCGTAGAGAAGGCAGAGGCCGAGGCTATCAAGAAGCAGCTGGAAGAAGTTGGCGCTACCGTAGCCATGAAATAGTCAGCGCATCGGCTATAAACTGCAATATGAGAACTGATGAGGGCTGCCGCTTTTGCGGCAGCCTTCAGACTGTAGACAAACTCCGCCGCAAACAAATCTCGCCGCAGACAGCCCGCTGTCTGTGATTTTTAGCTTTCACCGCTATGTTGAAAAAAACGCATGGCGCAAGATGAATTTTGCAGGAATTTTCTTCTCTTTTCTGCAATCTGGCCGGTCCGCAAGTTGAAAGGTGCCTCTTAGGCATAATCAAACCAAAATCGTGTTAAAGAAAAAGCGCCATCAGGCAGTTCGCCTCGGCAAAAAACTCCTTTTTTCAACTGGCTGATGCTCTTATTGGCATGAAAGGGGAGAATTTTTTTGCAAAATTCAACTTGAAACGTGTTGAATTTGAAAAAAGTTGAGAAAGGAAGCGCATTGCCCATTGCCTATTGCACATTGCGCATCAGATATATAATAAGTCCGCCGCAATCGAAAACCCAAAGACAACTTCATTTGTGAAATTGTCT
>CALWNX010000068.1 GCA_944382925.1 uncultured Clostridia bacterium
ATACGGTAGCGCTGGAAATGCTGTGCGGGCGCATCTATGAGCTGATAAACGGATGAAGAGCAGGACAGGCCGCCCGGCCGCCCGGCTGCTTCGCAGCCGGGCGGCCGGGCGGCCGTTTCACGGACAGCTGTTTCGCGACCGCGCGGCCGTGTGGCTGTGCGGCCGTGACGCCAGCTTTCTCAACTTTATTAGAATATGTGGCTTTTCAAGATGAATTTTGCAGAAATTTTCTCCTCTTTTAGCGGAAATCGCTGCTTTCCTCGATGAAAAACAGTATTTGCGCGCGGTTTTCTGCCTGCTCAGACAGTGAAGTCGGTGTAGAAAGTACCGAAATCAAACATTTTCAACTTGCGGACCGGGCAATTTGCGAGGTTGAGTTGAAAATATCTGCAAAATTCATCTTGGAGACTTCTCAGTATCGAAATAGTGGTGAAAAGTAAAAAGTCCACAGCGATGCAAGAATGATTTGCGGGCCTCCTCACCGAGAGGAGGCTTTTTCAATTTCTTCATTTTTTCCGGCATTTCTTTCCTTTTTTTCAGCCTTTGACAAAATAACTGTTGATTTAACATTTTCTGACATGTTACATATATACCAAAATATGTAAAGGGCGTGATGAAATGAGAGATTATCAACAAAGAAAACTGAAATCATATGTGCTGCCGGAGGCTGTTTACCGCCAGACGCTGTGGGCGGTTCGCGACCTGCCGCGCCTTAAGCGCACGCTGGAGCTGGAACTGCAAAAGGGCGGACGGCTGCCGCAGAGCGCTTACGTGAGAGAAAATGCGCAGCATGCCGACGCGGCGGAGATCGATCTGACGGGTCAGGAGGCGATCAAGAGAGCGATGCTGTCGATGAAGATTCAGGCCATTGAGGACGCCTTTTATTTGGTCCCTTGCGAGTACCGCGAGGGTATTCGCCTCAAGCTGACGGAGGGCAAGGACTACGGTGATGACTGCCACCTCAACACCTGGAAGAAGTGGCAGCAGATCTACATCTATCATGCGGCCAGAAATCTCGGCCTGTACTGAGCCGTCGCCTCGGCCGGCTGCTGCCGCTTGTCGAAGCGGGTCGTTTTTTTCCCCGGCAAAAAAGCAAAGTCTGTGCTGAAAGTAAAGTTTAAGCGTGCTAAGATGGTATTGTAAAAAAATTACAAAAACGATCCGGCAACGCGCCGGAGAAAGAAAGGGGAGAAAGGAAATGAAAAGTGAATAAGAAGCTGGCCGGCTTTCTGATCATCACTGCGGCGCTGGTTTCACTGGCGGTCTGGGAGCTGTGGGGCAGAGAAAGCCTGGCATATAAGGACGTACTGGTGCTGGTCCGCGATCTGCCGGCCGGCAGCGTGATAAGCGCAGAAGATCTCGACCTTATCAGGCTCGAAAAACCGCCGGAGGGAGCGCTCACTGGCGAAGACAGCCAGGAGCTGATCGGGCTGGAGACGGCGCAGTTCGTGCCGGCCGGCGCGCCGCTTGACAGCGCCTACTTTCGTCAGTCGCGCTTTGCAGTCGGGATAGATACGGGGCGCGGGATTATGGCTGTCCCGCAGGAGTGGCTGCTGTCGCTGCCGCAGACCCTGCGCCGCGGCGATACGGTCGATTTCTACAGCGGCGAGACCAGAGTACTGACGGCGGTGGTGGCATATGCCAGAGACAGCGCCAATCAGGAGGTCGTTTCCTACGACAGAGAAAGGCTGGATGCGAGCGCATCCATACACTTGCTTGAAATCGTGGGCGATACTGAGGAGCTGACAGCGCTGGCTGCGCTGGCCGCCGGGGGCGAGCGCTTTGCCCTTCTTTACAGCTGAGCGGAGAGGAGAGAGCATGGAACAGAGAGAAACGTTTGCCGATTTTTTTCGCCTCTGCGAGACGATCGAAGCCCGCTTCGATCACGAGTGGCGGGAGGCGGGCGAATGGGAGAAGGAAGAGCGGCTCAGCCGCGAAAAGAAGGCGATCATGGGCTATGAGGAGGAGACGCTTTATTACCGGCAGCGCATCGGCGAGATGCTGGCAGAGCTGCCGCAGGCCCGGCAGGTGACAGCGCCGCCCTGGTACGGCGGCCTGGCAGAGGGCATATTTGCCGAGCTTTACGGCCTGGCCGGTCTCGATCCCTGGGCTTACGACAAGACGGAAGAATACAGCCGTTCCTCGTCGGCCAAGCTGATAGGAGAAAGGCTTTACTGCCTGATCGACGGCTGCGCCCGGCTGCAGCCGCAGAGGATCAGCAAGAAGCGGAGAGAGCAGCTGAAGCGCGCTCTGCTGCTGGCGACACCGCAGGAGAGAATAGAAGCGGGCTTTCACGAGGTCTACCTTCGCAACGGGATCAGGATCACGATCTATTCCGGCAGCAGAACCAAGGAGGGAGAGGACGTCATGGTTTTCCGCAAATATCTGCTGCGGGAGCTGACCTTTGAGAAGCTGGCCGGCCTGGGGACGATACCGCCGGATGCGGTCGAGCTATTCAAGGTCATGGTGCGCATCGGCTTCAATGTGCTGTTCAGCGGTCAGGTGCGTTCAGGCAAGACGACCTTCCTGCAGGTATGGCAGCGTTACGAGGACCCCACGCTGGAAGGTATGGCCATCGCTACCGACCCGGAAACGCCCTGGCATGTGATCATGCCGCAGGCGCCGATCATGCAGCTGGTGGCCGGCAGTCGCGAACTGGAGGAGCTGTACCGCTTTCTTCTGCGCGGCGACTGCGATTACATCCTGCTGGAGGAGATGAGAGACGCGGCGGCCTTTCGCACGGCGCTGGACATCACGTCGGCAGGAACGATGCGCAGCAAGGCCACGGTGCATGCCGGCGATCCGCAGGATATACCTTTTAAAATGGCGACGGCCATCACCGCCAGATACGGCGGCAGCTTTAAGGGTATAATTTTGCAGGTTTTCAGGAACTTTAACTATGTGATAGAGCTCTGCCAGCTGCCCGGCAGCAGAGATAAAAAGCTGCTCCGTTCCATCAGCGAATACAGATACGATGTGAGCAGAGACAGGGTTTCGATTCACTGTATCTGCCGCTACGACTGGGAGAGCGGCAGGTGGCTGTGGAAATGCGACATAGGGGAGGATAAGAGAAGGATGGGCAAGCTTTGGCCTGAAGAATTCAAAAAAATGGAAGGCATGCTGCAGATGCTTGAGGAGCGCAATCCGCTCATGGAAAACACCGTTATCTATCCACGCTACTACCGGCGCGAAGAGGAGAAGCGCGATGTTCATTGAAGCACTGCTGACAGCCGCAGCTCTGGGCGGACTGGCGCTCTGCTACTTTGAGGAAGCCTTCGGCCTGGCGCGGTCGCTCAGAGGCGGAAAGGCCCGGCGCAGTCCGCGTATGAAGAAGGCCGCTGCCGCGACGGAAGCGAGCTTTGCGGCGGCGCTCAGCCGGCTGCTGCTGGCGACTGCCGGCATCAGAAGCAGGCGGGCGCCGTACTGGTTTACGGCGCTGGCTGCCTGCCCGGCGCTGGCGGTTTTTCTGCTCCTGCAAAGCAGAGTGCCGCTGCTGCTGGCTTATATCGCCGCCCTGCTGGCCTTTGCCGCGCCCTTTCTCGCGCTTCTCTGCCGTCTGCAGGCTATCCGCAGCGAAAGCTCGCGTGAGGGCGATGTGATGATCATCGAGCTGCTTGACAATTACCGAATGAACTTTTTTAACATGCAGCAGGCCATAGAGGTGACAGCCGTTACGCTCAGCGACGCGCCGCATGCCCGCAGGCTGCTTTTCGATCTGTCAAGGGGCCTCAACACGGCGGCCGGAGGCGAGGAGATCAGAGCTTTGCTCGACGAGCTGCGCTTTGCCATCGGCACCTCCTGGGCCGGGGTTTTGGCGGACAACATGTATCTGGCCCTTACCGCCGGCATCAGGGTGAACGAGGCGCTTGAAGATCTGCTGCATACGGTGGAGAAGGCGCGCCGGGTGGCCGAATTTGCCCGCCGGGAGAACAACGAGGGGCGGCTGATCATCAAATATCTGGCGCCCTGCTGCTATCTGGCGACGGTGCTGGCGGCCGTGAAATATTTCGGCCTCACGCCCGCCGAATTCATTCATTATCAGTTCATGACCGGGGCGGGCATGGTCTGGCTGGTGGTCGTGATCATCACCTACGGAGCCGGTGTGATCGCGCAGGCTTTTCTGACCAGAGGCCGGCTTGACATTTGAGAAATTTTGAGGTACGAGATGGAAAGTGGTATTTACGTGCTGCTCCTGGCGCTGCTGCTGGGAGCCAATATAGGCGTGTACAGGCAGGAGCTGTCGGCACTGCTGCCGGAAGGCAGCCTGCGAAAAAGACGGCAGCGGCTAACTGACGAGCTTATGATGATGCGCTTAAGGCGCAAAAGAAATACGCTGGAAAAGGAACTGTTTGCCAGCTGCGTCACGCTCAGAAACCTGGCGCTGGTCAAGCGCGAGGCGCCGGTATCAGCCGACTACATATACGAAAGGCTGATGGAAAACGGCGGCCGCCTGAAGCCACTGTACAGCCGCATGCTGACGCTGTACAGGACGGGGCATGACCGCGAGGCTTTCGCGCTGGTGGGGCGGGAGATCGGCACCAGAGCCGGGCGCAATTTCGCCCTCATCCTCTCAAAGCTCGAGCGGCTTGAGCCGGCGCAGATGGCCGAGCAGATGGAGATGTTTGCCGAATCGCTGAGCGAGGCGGCGATGACGGCGGCCATGAAAAAGGCTCAGCGCGCCGGCGTGATCATTACGGCTCTGGGTGCAGCCTCAGTCTTTGCCCTGCTCGTCAATTTTACGGTCGTGGTGATCTTCCTGCGCACGGTCGACCTTCTAAGCGGCGTTTTTGCCTGAGAGAAAGGAGAACCACATGAAAAATCTGATAATCATTATCGGCACGGTGCTGCTGGGCGTGGTGATCGTCAACACGCTGATCCTCGGCGACGGTGATTCGCTCAAGAGCACGGCATCTGACATCGTGCGCCGGGGCACGGGCACGATTTCCGAGCAGCTTGATTTTGCCGGCCTCCTTGGCGGCTGAAGGACGTGGAGGTGAACGGCGATGAAGGAACTGATCGTGATCATCGGCACCGTCATGCTGGGCGCAGTGGTGTTTGAGATGATGGTCGGCGAAGGTGAGGATACACTCAGGGGCGTTTCAGAGCAGGCGATGAGGAAGACCGTGGAGACGTATAACGAATACATGCTGGAGCGGGAGGCAGACGAATGAAGGAGCTGATCGCCTCGATCGCCTCGCTGATGCTGCTGATGATCTTCGTGCTGCAGTTTGCGGCCAATCAGAATCTGCTTAGCAGAGTAGCGCTGGCCGATGCGGTGATCGAGAGCTTCGCCGGCAGCGACACGCCGGAAACTGATAAGCTGCGAGAAGAAGTTGCCCGCGCGCTCGGCCTTGCCGGCAGCGAGGTGACGGTCAGCGAGAGCGCGGAGGGAATATATACGATCAGCGCACCGCTTACGGGCGTGATTGCCTGCGGCAGCCTGCTGGGCCTGGACGAAAAGGAGAATACGGTAATCTACAAAAAAGCGATAGGAGCAGGAAATGAAGACCCTGATAATAACGATGGGCATCCTGATATTGATGCTGATTCTTAACACGTTTCAGCTTGACTTTTATCTGCGCATATTATAGAATATTTCTTTGTAAAAGGGAGTAACTGGCATCATTACGATGTGATACCGCAGCGTCAATACGACCGCCGGGAGGTGGTTCGCCGGTATCTTAAACAGTAAGACTTTTACCGTATAATCATTATATGGTAGGAGTCTTTTTTCGACTTTTGCCGAGAAAGGAAGAAGGAAATGCAGTATTATTTGAAAACGGCAGATGAGGCCCTCAAAGAGGTGTCATCAAGTAAAGAAGGTCTCCTGTCGTCGGAAGCAGAGAAGAGGCTTGAGCGAGACGGCAAGAACAAGCTGAAGGAGCCGGAAAAGGATTCGCTGTTCAAAAAGCTGATGCAGCAGTTCGCCGATCCGATGATCATCATCCTGATCGTAGCCGCCGCCATCTCGGGCGTGACCTCTTTCTACGCTAACGAGAGCTTTGCTGATGTAATCATCATCCTCTTCGTCGTCGTAGTCAACGCGGTGCTGGGAGTTTATCAGGAGAGCAAGGCCGAGAAAGCGATCGAAGCCCTGCAGGAGATGGCTTCCGCGACCAGCAAGGTCTACAGAGACGGAAAGCTGGTGACGATCAAGAGCGAGGATCTGGTCAAGGGCGACATCGTCGTGCTGGAGGCGGGCGACGCCGTACCGGCAGACGGCAGGATCATTCAGTGCGCCAGCATGAAGATCGAAGAAGCTGCTCTGACAGGCGAGAGCGTTCCGGTAGATAAAACAGAAGAAACTCTGGATCTGGGAGGAGAAAAGGAGATTCCTCTCGGCGACAGAAAGAACATGGTATACATGGGCAGCACCGTGGTTTACGGCCGAGGCGCCGCGGTAGTCTGCGAGACAGGCATGGCCACCGAGATGGGCAAGATCGCCGATGCTCTGGCTCAGGCCAAGGAAGGCAAGACTCCGCTGCAGATCAAGCTCAGCCAGCTGAGCAAGGTGCTGACGGTGCTGGTACTGGTAATCTGCGCCATCATCTTCGGCGTCAGCCTGCTGAGAGCTGACAGCGTAGATGGAGAGGTGATCCTCGACGTCTTCATGGTAGCGGTCAGCCTGGCTGTAGCGGCCATACCGGAAGGTCTGGCGGCCGTCGTGACGATCGTGCTTTCCATCGGCGTTACCAACATGAGTAAGAAAAACGCCATCATCCGTAAGCTGACGGCGGTAGAGACGCTGGGATGCGCGCAGATCATCTGCTCCGACAAGACCGGTACTCTGACGCAGAACAAGATGACCGTAGTGGACTATTACGGCGACGATGAAAAGCTGCTGGCCCGCGCCATGGCCCTGTGCTGCGACGCGCACATAGAAGAGGGCGACAGCGAGGCCACCGGCGAACCGACCGAATGTGCGCTGGTAAATTATGCCTACAAGCTGGGCGTCAACAAAAAAGAAGTCGAAGCCGTGATGCCGAGAGTGCAGGAGGTGCCTTTCGACAGCGGCAGAAAGATGATGACGACTATTCACGACGACAGCCAGTCGGGCAAGATCGTTCAGTATACCAAGGGTGCGCCGGATGAGGTGCTGAAAAAGTGCACCATGATCCTCGACAATGGTCAGATCAGGGCGATCACCGAGGAAGATAAGGACAACATTCTCAAGGCCAACAAGGAGATGGCCGATAAGGCGCTGAGAGTGCTGATGGCTTCGCAGCGCATCTATGACGCGATGCCGGAGAAGATCAGCGCCGAGGCCGTGGAGAACAACCTCTGCTTCATCGGTCTGGTAGGCATGATCGACCCGGTAAGGCCGGAGGTAAAGGCCGCTATCGATGAATGCAACAGCGCCGGCATCACGCCGGTAATGATCACCGGCGACCACGTCGACACGGCGGCGGCCATCGGTAAGGAGCTCGGCATTCTCCATGACGGCAGAAGAGCCATCACCGGCGCGCAGCTCAACGAGATGGACGACGAGACCTTTGAAAAGGAAATCGAGAACATCGGCGTTTACGCCCGCGTGCAGCCTGAGCACAAGGTAAGAATCGTCAACATGTGGAAGAAGAAGGGCTACGTGACGGCCATGACCGGAGACGGCGTAAATGATGCGCCGAGCATCAAGTCCGCCGACATCGGCGTGGGCATGGGCATCACCGGCACCGACGTAACCAAGAACGTCGCCGACATGGTGCTGGCTGATGACAACTTCGCTACCATCGTAGGCGCGGTAGCCGAGGGCAGACGCATCTACGACAACATCAGAAAGGCGATTCAGTTCCTGCTGGCTTCCAACATGAGTGAGGTCATCAGTATCTTTACGGCCACCATGCTGGGCTTTACGATCCTGCATCCGGTACACCTGCTCTGGATCAATCTGGTCACCGACTGCTTCCCGGCTCTGGCGCTGGGCGTAGAGAGGCCGGAGGCCGACATCATGAGAAGAAAGCCGCGCAAGACCAGCGACGGCGTTTTCGCCGGCGGCATGGGCTTCGACATGGTTTATCAGGGCGTGATCCTGGCCGGTCTGACGCTGACGGCTTACTTCGTCGGCCACTACATCGAGGCCGGCGTCTGGGAAATCGCCACCAGCCCGGACGGCACGACGATGGCCTTCCTGACCCTGTCGATGGCCGAGATCTTCCACAGCTTCAACATGCGTTCACAGAGAGGAAGCGTATTCAGCATCAAGCACTGGAATCCGTCGCTGACCTGGGCCGGCATCGCCAGCCTGATCTGCACGACGCTGGTTATCTACGTGCCGTTCCTCTCGGAAGCCTTTGAATTCGAGCATATCAGCTTCATGGAGTACGCTGTTGCTCTGGGTCTGGCCTTCTGTGTGATCCCGATCGTAGAGATCGTAAAGCTGATCGAAAGAAAGACGATGAAATAACAGGCCGGAAAACTGACGTAAAAGAATCAAGGGACGTCCCATATTGCGGGGCGTCCTTTTGCGTCTGATTTTTAACAAAAAACGGGCTTAACATCCGCTGGCAGCTATGATATAATGAACGCATTGAAATTCTCTGCCAGAAGAAAGGATCGAGTATGGGAATCGTTGTAGGAATCGATATAGGGGGAAGCACGACTAAAATTGCAGGTTTCAGAGAAGGCAAGATGCTGCTGCCGGTGCAGATCACGGCCAGCAACGCTATCGCCTCGCTCTTTGGCGCCTTCGGCAAGTTTTTGTACGATAACGAGCTGGAGCTTGAGGATATACAGCAGGTCAATCTGACGGGAGTCGGCAGCAGCAACATCAGACAGAGGATCTACGGCCTGCCGACCTACCGGGTGGACGAGTTCACCGCCAACGGCGTGGGCGGCGGTTACTTCGCCGGCGGTCAGGAGGATTTCATGGTGGTCAGCATGGGCACCGGCACCTCCTTCGTGCGCGTGCAGAACAAGATCCCTACCCATATGGGCGGCATCGGCATCGGCGGCGGCACGATAACCGGCCTTTCCAAGCTGATGCTCAACACTGACGACGTGGACAAGATTCAGGAGATGGCGACCGAGGGCAATGTCGGCCACATCGATCTGCGCATCGGCGATATTTCCAAGCAGCCCCTGCCGGGACTAGATCTGGAGATCACGGCTTCCAATTTCGGCAAGGCTTCGGCCAGAGCCAGCAGCGAGGACAAGGCGGCCGGCATCGTGCACATGGTCATCGAGAGCATCTGCCAGACGGCGGTGCTGATAGCTAACGGCTACAAGATCAAGGACTTTGTGCTCATCGGCAACCTCATCAATTTTCCTGAGTGCTGGAGCGTCTGCGATATGATCAGGCTCATGTATCCGTATGTGAACTTCATCATTCCCGAGGACGGCGAATACGGCACGGCGATCGGCACGGCCCTGGCGGATAAAAAATGCCTCCGGCCGGTGGAAGGCTGAGGTGGAAGGCTGATATGAATAACGGTCTCAGACGGACGATAGATCTGGCGGCCGCCGTGTTTGCGGCGGTCGCGGTCATATGTATAGCGGTAACGCTGACGGTGCTGTTTAGGCCGCTCTATTACTGGGATATAGAGCAGCTTGACATCGAAAGACAGGCGGGGCTTTCTGCCGCGCAGATCAGAGAAAACTACGATGCGCTCATCGACTACAATCTTTTGGGCGGACCGGAGGAGCTGGTCTTTCCCGACCTGCCCATGTCGGAACAGGGGCGCATACATTTCGCCGAGGTGAAAGAAATCTTCATCGCCATGCAGGTGATCGCGCTGGCAGCAGTTTTTCTGCTGGCGCTGTGGCTGTGCCTGCGGCTTAGAGGCAGGCGCCCTCCCTGCGGCTGGATGCGCATGAGCGGGTTTGTAGCAGCGGCGGTGGCCTTGGTTACGGGCGCCGCAGTGCTGATAGACTGGGATTTTGCTTTTACAACCATGCACAGGATCTTTTTCCGCAACGACTACTGGATCTTTGACGCGGAAACCGACCCGGTCATCAGGATGCTGCCGGAGGAATTCTTTCTCCACTGCGGGCTGCTGATTATTCTGCTCGTTCTGCTGCAGATCGCGGCCCTGCAGATAGCTTACAGGAGATTAAAGCATGAGTGAGACAAAGTTCAAGCACGTCTTTTTCCGCTTCTATGACAGAAAGATCGCCGCGGGCGAGATTACCTTCTCCGGGCTCGCGCTCAGCAAGGCGGACTTCGTGCGTCTGTGCTCGGAAGAAGATTTCGTGTTAGATGAAGAAACGATCCTGCGCATCAGCGAGGTGATGCGGCTGACGGAGGAAGAAAAAAGAGAGCTGCTGGATGCAGCCGCCAGCAGCAGATAAAACATCACAGCAGGCAGGAGCTGTCCTGCCTGCCCGGTCTTATACATTAAAGAGGAAGTGCATGACGTCGCCGTCCTTGACGACGTAGTCCTTGCCCTCTGAGCGTATAAGGCCTTTTTCTTTGGCTGTGGCCAGGTTTCCGCCACATTCGATAAGTTTATCGTAGGCGATCGTTTCGGCCCTGATAAAGCCCTTTTCAAAGTCAGAATGTATCTTGCCGGCGGCCTGCGGAGCCTTGGTGCCGCGCTTGATGGTCCAGGCCCTCACCTCCGGCTCGCCGGCCGTGAGGAAGGAGATCAGATCGAGCAGAGAATACGAGGCTTTGATGAGCTGATCGAGGCCTGATTCGGCGATGCCCAGCTCCTGCAGGAAGAGATTTTTCTCTTCGTCGTCGAGCTCGGCGACCTCGGCTTCGATTTCGGCGCATATTACAGCCACCTCGGCGTTCTCGCCGGCGGCGATGCTGCGCACCTGGCTGACATAGCGGTTATCGCCGGAGGCGATGTCCTCGTCGGAAACGTTGGCCACGTAGATGATCGGCTTGTAGGAAAGCAGATCCAGAGTTTTGACGAAGGCGGCTTCGTCCTCGCCAAGCTCCATGGCGCGGGCGTTTTTCCCTTCGCCCAGCCAGGCGTAGACGCGCTCTAAAAGCTCCACCTCGCCCTGCAGGCTCCTGTCGGCCTTGGCAGCCTTGGCGGCTTTCTGCAGGCGGCGTTCGAGCATCTCAATGTCGGAGAGGATGAGCTCCGTGTTGATGACCTCGATGTCGGAGGCCGGATCGATATGGCCTTCTACGTGGACGATGTTGTCGTTTTCAAAGCATCTGACCACGTGGACGATGGCGTCGACCTCGCGGATGTGGCCGAGAAATTTATTGCCCAGGCCCTCGCCCTTGGAGGCGCCTTTGACAAGACCGGCTATATCGCAGAATTCGATCGTGGTATAGATGGTTTTTTTGGAGTTGTACATGTCGTGCAGGACCTTGAGTCGCTGATCGGGCACGGTCACCACGCCGACATTGGGTTCGATGGTGCAGAAGGGGTAATTGGCCGCCTCTGCGCCCGCCTTGGTGATGGCGTTAAATAAAGTGCTTTTTCCAACATTTGGAAGTCCAACTATGCCTAGTCTCATGGCTTTCTCCTTTGCTTTAGAGGTGATTGTTGCAAGCGGCAGTGCGGCTGCGCTTTTTCAGAACCACGTAGAGGATGGCGCAGGCTGCGATTAGAGCCAGGCTCAGCACCTGTGCCTGCCGCAGCGGGCCGATCATCAGGCTGTCAGTGCGCAGTCCCTCGACGAAAAATCTTTCTACGGAATAGAGCATGCCGTAGAGGCACACGATCTGGCCGCTGAAGCTGCGCCGGTGGTCGGCGAAGTACAGCAGGAAGATGAACAGCAGAAAGCACCAGATCGATTCGTAGAGAAAGGTCGGATGGTAGCCGACGCCGTCTATGATCTGCGCCCAGGGCAGATCCGTCGGTCCGCCGTGAGCTTCTTCGTTGAAGAAATTGCCCCAGCGTCCGATTGCCTGCGCCAGAGGAATGACCGGCGCAGCCAGGTCGGCGGCTTCCAGAAAGCGTACCTTGTAATGGCGGCACACGAAGTAGCCGACGATGAAGCAGAGGATCAGTCCGCCGTGGACTGCCAGGCCTCCGCTCCTGATGTCGAAGATCTTCATCAGATCGCCTTTAAAATCGTCCCAGCTGAAGATGACGTAATAGAGGCGGGCGCCGACGATGGCGGAGGGTATCAGCCAGATCGTCAGCGTGAGGATGAAGTCAGGATCAATATTGTATTTTGGCGCACGGACATATGAAATGATGACCGCCAGCAGAAAACCGCCGCCGATCAGCAGTCCGTACCACATGATGTCGATACCGAAAACGGTAAAAGCTACAGAGCCGGGTGAAACCACTGCTGTTCTCCTTTTTTCTGTCAGTATTATGATAAGAATACGCGCCCGTTTTGCGGCGCTTTTTATATTATATCGCAAAATCAGGCGCGTGTCATCTGCTTAATTCATTTTCAGGGCGGGCGTCTTTCAGTTCATGATAAAACCGGCGATCAGGAAGAGCACGGCGGAGATTCCGGCTGCCATGAGCCCAAACGGCGCCTGCGTGGCGGCATGATCGAAGTTGTTGCAGCCCGTGGCCGCCGAGGTGATGACCGTGGCGTCGGAATAGAAGCACACGTGAGAGCCGAAGACTCCGGCACTCAGCACAGCCGAAACGGCCAGCGTAACGTCGGCGTCGAGGTTTTGCGCCAGCGGGATCACGATCGGCAGGGCGATGATGTACATGCCCCAGTTGGTGCCGGTGATGAACTCCGTGATGGCCAGGGCGATGAAGACCACGAACGGTAGCAGCTCCGGCGTGACGAGTTGTGTAGCGGAAGTGATGACATAATAGGTGAACTGGATCTGCTCGTTGACATTGGCGAACAGAAAGGCCAGCACCATCAGCATCAGCGGCAGGATCATGTTTTTCAGTCCCTCGAGAGCCACGTCGGTGAAGTCTTCCGCCGTCATCACGCCCTGAGCGAGGAAGAACACGAACATAAAGGCCAGGGTGACCAGAACACCAAGCTGCATGTCAAAGTCTAAGATCACGGTCGAGCCGACCAGGACGATGATCGGCAGAAAGAGGTTGATCACACGCGGATGCTCCGGCACGACGCTTTCCTTGCCGGCCCGGATGTCGATCTTCTCGCTGCCGGCAGGAGCCAGGGGACCGCCTTCTTCCACGCGCTTGAAGGCTTTCTTCATCGGTCCGAAGATCGGGATCACGCCCAGGATGATCAGCGGTACGATCAGAGCTGCCAGCCAGCCGTAAAAATTATAGGGAATGGTCTTGATGAAGTACATCAGACCTTCGCCCTCCGGCGCCCAGCCGTTGGTTTCCAGGATGCGCGAAGCGAAGACAGCCCAGGTGGAGATCGGGATGATCACGCACAGCGGCGCGGCGGTGGAGTCAACGATATATGAAAGAAATTCTCTTGGTACTCTGTGCTTGTCGGTCAGGCTGGTCATGCACGAGCCGACGGTGAGAGAATTGAGATAATCATCTATGAATATTACTACGCCCAGGAACCAGGTCCACATCAGCGAGGATTTTTTCGTCCTGGCTTTGGTCGCGATCCATTCGCCGAAAGCGAAGGAGCCGCCGGCCTGTTCGATGAGGGCGATGATGCTGCCCATCAGGCCGCAGACGATGATGAGCCAGGCGATGTCCTCGTCCATCATGACGGTCAGAAGGCCGTCGCTGAAGCTGGCGAAGGTATTGCCGAGCCAGGTGCCGCTGCCGGCCGTTTCCGGCCTTGAGACCATCACGAAGCCCATCAGAGACGAGAGGATCAGCGCTTCGAGAATTCTCTTGGTGGCGAATATGTAGACGATGAGAAAGATCGCCGGCACCAGCGAGAAAGCTCCGTACTGCGAGACGTCAGCAGGCAGCAGGGCCGTAAAGACGGCGGTAAGGATAAAAACGATTGTGATGACTGCAAGAGTACGCCTGCCGTTAAAAGAGGCCTTCTCCTGTGCGAGCATTTTGAACAACTATCATCTCTCCTTTCGGGGCCGGGTAGGGCCATAAAATAAGCAAGCTCAATTATAGCAAAACGGCAGAGATTTTCAATATGTTTTTTGATTAATTTTATGGAAAAAGTAGTTGACATGTCGCTCACATTTTGGTAAGATAACATACGCAGTGATTTTAGGTCACAGTCGTGGCGGTGTAGCTTAGCTGGCTAGAGCGTCCGGTTCATACCCGGAAGGTCGGTGGTTCGACTCCACTCGCCGCTACCATTTTTTTTAATACGGGCGCTTAGCTCAGCTGGGAGAGCATCTGCCTTACAAGCAGAGGGTCATAGGTTCGAGCCCTATAGCGCCCACCATTTGCGGCCTGGTAGTTCAGTTGGTTAGAATGCCAGCCTGTCACGCTGGAGGTCGACGGTTCGAGCCCGTTCCAGGTCGCCAATTT
>CALWNX010000069.1 GCA_944382925.1 uncultured Clostridia bacterium
TATTGCGAGAGGTCAAGAAAAATGCAAGAAAGATTAAAGAAGATTCTTGAAGAAGCCAGACAGGAGCTGTCGGGAGCAGCTTCCGTAAAGGATACCGAGGATACCAGAATCAAATTCCTGGGCAAGAAGGGGCAGCTGACGGAGATCCTCAGATCGATGGGCAGCCTTTCCCCTGAGGAAAGAAAGGAGCTCGGCCAGGCCGCCAATCAGGTGAGAGCGGAGATCGAAGCGCTGCTTGCCGACACTGCATCCCGCATCAAGGAAAAGGCCAGGGAAGCCAGATTCAGAGCCGAGGCCATCGACGTTACCGAGCCGGGCAAGCCGGCCAAGCTCGGCACCAAGCATCCGATAACCATCACCATCGAGGAGATCGCCAGAGTGTTCAAGTCCATGGGCTTTTCGCTGGCCGAGGGGCCGGAGGTGGAGACGGTGTTCAACAACTTTGACGCCCTCAACGCCGGACCGTATCATCCGTCCCGCGATCTTTCCGACACCTTCTACATAAACGACGAGATTCTCCTGCGCACGCAGACCTCGCCGGTACAGGTGCGGACGCTGCTGGCGCAGAAGCCGCCGATTCGCGTTTTCGCCCCGGGCAGATGCTTCCGCTGCGATACGCCGGACGCCACCCACTCGCCGATGTTCCATCAGGTAGAGGGACTGGTAGTAGACGAGGGCATTACCATGGCCGACCTCAAGGGCGTGCTGGACAGCTTCGCCAAGCAGATGTTCGGCCCGGAAACGAAAACCAAGTTCAGACCGCATCACTTCCCGTTTACCGAGCCTTCGGCCGAGATGGACGTTTCCTGCTTCAAGTGCGGCGGCAAGGGCTGCCGCGTCTGCAAGGGCAGCGGCTGGATCGAGATCCTCGGCTGCGGCATGGTGCATCCGAACGTGCTCAAGGTGGGCGGCGTTGATACCGAAAGGTATACCGGCTTTGCCTTCGGCATGGGCGTAGAGCGCATCGCCATGCTCAAGTACGGAATCGACGACATCAGACTGCTCTATGAGAACGATGTGCGCTTCATAGAGCAATTCAAGTAGGAGGTACCAGCAAGATGATAGTATCATTAGAATGGCTTAAGGATTATACAGATGTCAACGTCAGCCCGCAGGAATTCTGCGACAGGATGATCATGTCCGGCTCCAATCTGGAGACCATGGAGCATGTGGGCTGCGAGATGGAAAAAGTAGTCGTAGGACGCATCGACAAGATCGAAAAACACCCGGACGCCGACAAGCTGGTCGTCTGCCAGGTGAACGTAGGTGGTGCAAAGCCGCTGCAGATCGTGACCGGGGCGCCGAACGTGTTTACCGGCGCTTATGTGCCGGTCGCCCTCGACGGAGCGAAGATACCAGGACCGCTGCACGGACAGCCGAAGCAGGAGGGCGGCGTAACGATCAGAGCCGGCCAGCTGCGCGGCGTCGAATCGGAGGGCATGCTCTGCTCCTTCGGTGAGCTGGGCTTTGCGGACAAGGTGGTGCCGGTCAACCAGAGAGACGGAATCTGGATCTTGAGCGGAGAATACGAGCCGGGCGCCGACTTCGCCCGCGCGCTCGAGCTGGAAGATTACATCATAGATTTTGAGATCACGCCGAACAGGCCGGACTGCCTTTCGATGGTGGGCATGGCCAGAGAAGCGGCGGCCACCTTCAAGGAGAAGGTACACCATCCGGACACAGCCTGCCGGCACGAGGTAGAAAACGCCGCCGATTACGTGAGCGTGGAGATCAGATCCGACCTCTGCAAGCGCTACATCGCCAGAATCGTCAAGGACGTCAAGGTCGCCGATTCGCCGTGGTGGCTGCAGAAGAGACTGATTCATGCCGGCATGAGACCGATCAACAACATCGTCGACATCACCAACTTCGTGATGCTTGAGTACGGTCAGCCGTTGCATGCCTTCGACATCAACAGTGTGGCCGGACGCCGCATCATCGTCGATACGGCAGCGGAAGGAGAAAAGTTCACGACTCTGGACGGTACTGAGCGCACGCTGGACGAGAAGATGCTGATGATCCACGACGCGGAAAAATCCATCGCCGTAGCCGGCGTGATGGGCGGCCTCAACTCGGAGATCGAAAACGATACCAAGACGATCATCGTCGAATCGGCCAACTTCCTCGGTAACAGCGTTAGGACTACCGCCAAGCGGCTGGGACTGGGGACAGAGGCTTCCTCGCGCTACGAAAAGGGCATCGATCCTAACCTCTGCCGCGACGCGGCCGACAGAGTCTGCCACCTGATCGAGCTGATCGGGGCCGGCACGGTCGTAGCCGGCAGCGTAGACGTCTACCCTCATCCTGAGGAAGCGGCGCGGATCCATGCCAGAGTGAGCAGAATCAACAAGGTGCTTGGCATTGAGCTTACGCGCGAGCAGATGAGAGCCTACCTTGAGAGCCTGGAAATGAAAGTCGAAGGCGACGGCGATGATCTGTACGTGATCGCGCCGACCGTCAGACAGGACATCGAGATAGAAGAGGACATCATCGAGGAAGTAGCCAGACTTTACGGTTATGACAAGCTGCCGGTGACGATCCCTAAGGGCAACAACGAAGCTTCGCAGTCCTACGCCAGAGACGTCAAGGATCTGGCCCGCGAGGCCATGTGCGGCCTGGGCGCGGACGAGATTCAGACCTATTCCTTCGTCAGCCCGAAGGGTGTGGACAACGTGAGAATCGGCGAGGATTCGTGGGAAAGAGCTTTCGTGCGCATCATCAATCCGCTGGGCGAGGACACCTCGGTGATGAGGACCGTGCTGATGCCGGAGATGCTGGAGGTGCTGGGCAGAAACTATTCCCGCAACATCGAAGCTGTCAGAGCCTTTGAGCTGGGCAACACCTTCATGGCCAACCTGCTGGACGAGAAGGGGCTGCCGACCGAAAGCGACGCCATGTCGATCGGCTTCTACGGCCCGGACGAGGATTTCTTCACCCTCAAGGGCGTGATCACAGAGCTCCTGAACAAGCTGGGCATCCGCGAGCTCGAATTCATTCCGGAAAAGGACTACGGCACCTATCATCCGGGCAGATGCGCCCGCATCATGGCCAGAGAGAAGAAGGCTGACAGGCAGGCGGACGGAGAAGAGCTGGTGGAGCTTGGCATCATGGGCGAGATTCATCCGGATGTAGCTGAAAAATACGGCCTCGGCGTCAGATGCTATGCGGCCGAGCTGCACTTCGGCGTGGTGACGGAGATGGCCGACCTGACGAAGGTATTCACGCCGCTGCCGAAATACCCGGCCACTGCCAGAGATATTGCGCTGGTAGTTGACGAAGCCATGACAGTAGGCGAGATCGAAAGGGTGATCAGAGAAGCCGGCGGCCGCCTGCTGCGCGATATTCGCCTCTTCGACGTTTACAGAGGACAGCAGGTGGGTGAGGGCAAGAAGAGCGTAGCCTTCAACCTCATCTATCGCGCGGACGAAAGGACGCTGACCGACGACGATGTCAACGAGGTACACGGCGGCATTCTGGCGGCGCTGAAGGATAAACTCGATATTACTCTCAGAGATTGAATATAAATCAAAGAAGCGATCGCAGATAAAAAAAGGAGAGGCGTCATGGAAAGCAATAAGGTAAAGGTGAGAATTTACGGTCAGGAATACACTATCGCCGGCGAAAAGGACGAAGAAACGATCAGAAGGATTGCCGCTCATGTAGACGACAAGATGCGCGAGCTGGGACGCAGCTTTTCCACCAACGGCCAGGGCACGCTTGCTGTTTTGACTGCCATCAATATCGCGGAAGAATATTTCACCGCGCAGGAGGCCGTCGCGGAGCTTAAAGCCGCCAAGGAGCAGCTGGCCCAGGAAACCGAGCACTATCTGAAGATGTGGGACGAGGCCAAGAAGAGCTTCGCCCTTTACAAGGAAAACGCGGCCAAGGCCGCCGAGGACAAAAAGGAGAGCGATGACAAGTACCGCGAGCTCGAAGCCCGCTGCAGCGAATTTGAAAATTCCTTCTTCGATCTGCAGATGGAGAACATGCAGCTGAAGAACGAGCTCGAGAAGTACCGTCGCTCCGCCGATGACAGATAAAAACAGATGGATCCTAGGACGCTGAAGATACTGGAGTACAACAGAATACTGGAAATGCTGACGGGACTGGCCTCCTCGCCGATGGCCCGCCGCGAGCTTGAGGCGCTTACGCCGCTGACTGAGGCAACCGAAATAGAGGATGCGCTGCGGGAGACGAGCGAGGCACGGACCGTACTGCTGCTCAAAGGCGCAGCTCCGCTGGGACAGATATACGATATTGCCCCGGCCATGAGTCTGGCGCAAAAGGGCGGCACGCTGACCATGAGCCAGCTGCTGCAGATCCTCTACAACCTGCGGGTGGCGGTCAACGTGACAACCTTCCTCAAGGGCGATCTGCCGCCGCTGCCGGTGCTTTCCGGCATCAGGGAAGTGATCGTGACCTTTCCGCGCCTGATCGAGAATATCGACCGCTGCATCATCTCCGAGGACGAGATGGCCGACAACGCCTCGCCGGCTCTGCGCGACATCAGACGCGGCATCAGCCGACAGAACGATTCGATCAGAAACCGCCTCAACGCGATCCTCAACTCGACCGCCAACAGGACGTACCTGCAGGACGCGATCGTCACGGTGCGGGACGGGCGTTACGTGATACCGGTCAAGGCCGAGCACCGCAGCCGCTTTCCGGGCATCGTCCACGATCAGTCGGCGACCGGCGCGACGCTGTTCATCGAGCCGCAGGTGATCGTCAATATGAACAATGAGCTGCGCGAGCTGGAGCTGAAGGAGCAGGCGGAGATCGAACGCATCCTGGCCGCGCTTTCTTCGGCCTGCGCCGAGCATTATCACGAGATCATCAACAATCAGAAGCTGCTGACGATGCTGGACGTGATCTTCGCCAAGGGCAAGCTTTCGCAGGCCATGGACGGCGAAGAACCGCAGATCGTGCAGGAGGGCGCGCTGGTTCTCAAAGAGGCGCGTCATCCGCTGATCGATAAAAAGAAGGTGGTGCCGGTGGACATGCAGCTGGGCGGCGCCTACGATACGCTGGTGATCACCGGGCCGAATACGGGCGGCAAGACCGTGACCCTCAAGACGACGGGGCTGCTGGTGCTGATGGCCCAAAGCGGCCTGCACATACCGGCGGCTTCCACCAGCGTGGTGCCGGTGTTTGACAGGGTGTTTGCCGATATCGGCGACGAGCAGAGCATCGAACAGAGCCTGTCGACCTTTTCCTCGCACATGCGCAATCTCGTCTCGATCATAAAGAGCATTGCCGCCAATCCGCACGAACGGACGCTGGTGCTGCTGGACGAGCTGGGGGCCGGCACTGATCCGACGGAAGGGGCGGCGCTGGCGATCTCCATCCTCGAAAGCCTCAAGGACTATGGAGCCTGTACTGTCGCCACCACGCATTATAACGAGCTGAAGAAGTACGCGCTTTCGACGGACAGAGTTGAAAACGGATCCATGGAATTCGATGTCGAGACGCTCAGCCCGACATATCGGCTGATGATCGGCGTGCCGGGTAAATCCAACGCCTTCGAGATTTCCCGCAAGCTGGGTCTTGCAGAGGACATCATCGCCAGAGCCACCCGGTTGCTTGAACGGGGCGACATCGAGTTTGAAGACGTTATCAGCGCCATCGAAGCCGATAAAAAATATGCCGCCAGCGAACGCGACGAAGCCGAGGCTCTCAAACGCAGCATCAAACAGCAGAAGCTGGAGCTTGACAGACGTCAGCAGGAGCTGGAAAAAAAGGAGGCTGAGATCATCGGCCGTGCTAAAGAAGAAGCGCGCGAGCTGATCCGTGAGGCCAAAGAGACGGCCAGCGACGTCAGCCGCGAGCTAAGGGCGCTCAACAAGGCGGGCAGCCTTTCGGAGCGCAACCGTCGCTTCGACAGGAGCCGCCAGAGGCTGAAGGAAGCCGAGGAGCGCTTCGCTGAGAAAAAGGTAAGGCGCGTCAACCAGAGCCCGGTCAGCCCTGCTGAGCTCAAGGTGGGCGACAAGGTGCGGGTGTTGACGCTTGATCAGCCGGGCGAGGTGCTCACGCTGCCGGACAGCCGGGGAGACCTGAGTGTCCAGGTGGGCATCATGAAGGTCAGCATCAACGTCAACGACCTGATGTGCCTCGAAACGCCCCCGCCGGAGGAAAAAAGCAAGGGAGGTCGCTACGGCAGCCTTTACAAGGCCAAGGCGCAGAATATTTCCATCTCTGTCAACGTGCAGGGTGAAAATCTCGACGACGCTCTCATGGATGTGGAAAAATATCTGGACGACGCCTATATGGCAGGGCTTCACGAAGTCACGGTCATCCACGGACGCGGCGAAGGCATCCTCAAGGAGGGGCTGCGGCGCATGATGCGCAAGAACAAGCACGTGGCATCGTTCAGAAAAGGAAATTATAACGAGGGAGGAGACGGCGTGACGATCGTCACCCTGAAAGAATAAAAATGTATGTAATCAGTAAGTGCCTTCTGGGCCATAATTGCAAGTACGACGGCGGTAACAACAGAAATGAGGCTGTGATCGAGTTTTGCCGCACGCACAGCTATATCGCCGTCTGCCCGGAGACAGCCGGCGGCTTGCCAGCGCCGCGGCCGCCTGCCGAAATCAGGGGGAAGCGCGTGGTCGATAAGGAAGGCCGTGATCTGACCTTCAACTTTCGCGAGGGAGCCTATGGCAGCTTTCTGGACTGCCTGCAGGAGGCGGCCGCGCGGGAGGAGCACATAGACGGCGCAATTCTCAAGGCCAACAGTCCTTCCTGCGGCTATGGGCAGATATATGACGGAACCTTCAGCGGCAAGCTCAAGGCCGGCAACGGGATCTTTGCCCAGATACTGGAAAACGATAATATTGAGATCATCACGGAAAAGGAGAAGATAAAATGGTAAATTTCAAAGAAGAAATCGCCGCCCTCATCGCGGCCCATGTGGAGGGACTGACGGCAGAGGAAATCGGCGCCATGATCGAAGCGCCGCAGGACAAGAGTCTGGGAGACTATGCTTTTCCGTGCTTCCGCCTGGCCAAGACGCTGCGCAAGGCGCCGCCGCTGATCGCTGCGGACATCGCCGCCGCCATTTCTGGCCAGCCGTTGTTTGCCAAGGTTGAGCAGGTCAACGCCTATGTGAACATGTTCATCTCCCGCGCCGAGCTGGTTGGCGAAGTGACGAAAGAGGTGCTGAACAAAGGCGCGGACTACGGCAAAAGCGACATCGGCCAGGGCCGGACCGTGATCGTGGAGTTTTCTTCACCGAACATCGCCAAGCCTTTCCACATCGGTCATATCAGGAGCACCGTGATCGGCAATTCGATCAATAAGCTCTACGACGCCATGGGCTACAAGGTCGTGCGCATCAATCACCTCGGCGACTACGGCACGCAGTTCGGCAAGATGATCTGCGCCTACCGCCGCTGGGGCAACAAGGAGGATGTGATCAGGGAGCCGATCAAGACGCTGCTCGGCTACTATACCAAATTCCACGAGGAGGCGGAGAAGGATAAGGGCCTTGACGACGAGGCGCGCGAGATCTTTGCCCGCCTGGAGCACGGCGAGAAGGAAGAAGTCGAGCTCTGGCAGTGGTTCAGAGACGAGAGCCTCAAGGAATTCAGCCGCGTCTACAAGATGCTGGGCATTGAATTCGATTCCTATGCCGGCGAGAGCTTCTATTCCGACAAGATGCCGCAGGTGGTGCAGATGCTCAAGGACAAGGGCCTGCTTGAGGAATCGCGCGGAGCGGAGATTGTCGACCTGACGCCTTACGGCCTCACGCCGGCGCTGATCACCAAGTCGGACGGTTCGTCCCTTTACATCACCAGGGACATCGCCGCCGCCATCTACAGAAAGAAGACTTACGATTTTTATAAAAACATCTACGTGGTCGCTTCGCAGCAGAACCTGCATTTTCAGCAGTGGATCAAGATCATCGAGCTTCTCGGCTTCGACTGGGCGCACGACAACATCCACGTGCCTTTCGGCCTTGTAAGCCTGGAGGACGGCACCATGTCCACACGCCACGGCCGCGTGGTATTCCTGGAGGACGTGCTCAACAGGGCGGTGGAAAAGACCAGGGAGATCATCGTCGAGAAGGGCGTCAACACCGACAACGTCGACGAGACGGCCCGTCAGGTCGGCATCGGCGCGGTAGTGTTCCAGGAGCTGTCCAACAACAGGATCAAGGACTACGTCTTCTCCTGGGACAAGGTGCTTGATTTCAACGGTGAAACCGGGCCTTACGTGCAGTACACGCACGCCCGCTGCGCCAGCGTGCTGAGAAAAGCCGGCCTTGATGCCGGAGAGGACGCCGCTGAGAAGCTTTCCGCCTTCAACGCGCAGTACCTTACGGGAGAGAGCGCCTATGATCTCTGCAAGCTGATTTATGCTTTTCCGCAGGCGATCATCGACGCCGGCGAGAAATACGAGCCTTCTGTGCTCACGCGCCATATCGTGGACATCGCTCAGGCTTTCAACCGCTTCTATCACGACGAGCATATCCTGACCGACAACGAAGAGGAAAAGCTGAGCAAGCTGGCGCTGGTTAAGGCTACCAAGACCGTGCTCAGAAACGGGCTGGCGCTTTTGGGCATCGAAGCGCCTGAACGCATGTAAAATACACATGTAATATATAAACGAAAGGAAACAGGAAGCAATGGGAATGAGATATGTGGGAGATATTTACCGTCCGCCCAGCGAGGCGTACAGCCTGCTGGTGCAGGTGACCATCGGCTGTTCGCACAACAAATGCACCTTCTGCAACATGTTTAAGGAGAAGCAGTTTAAGGTGCGGCGGCCGGAAGAGGTGCTGGAGGATCTGGCCTGGGCCAGAGCGCATTATCCGCGCGTTGAAAAGATGTTTTTGTGCGACGGAGACGCTCTCTGCCTGGCGCTGAACAAGCTGACCGTGATCCTGCAATACATCAGAGACCATTTTCCTGAAACAAAGCGCGTGACCATGTACGGCCGGGCCAGCGACGTGCTGCGCAAGACGCCGGAGGAGCTTTCCGTCCTCAGGGAGCTGGGCGTTTCCATGGTCTATCTGGGAGCTGAATCCGGCAGCGACAAGGTTCTCAAAATCGTCAACAAGGGCGAGACAGCGGCGGAGCTGATCGCTGCCGTGCAGAAGCTGGAGGCGGCCGGGATTCAGGCTTCGGTGACCTTTATCAGCGGTCTGGGCGGCCCGGAGCTGTGGGAAGAGCATGCGGTGGAAACGGGCAGGATGATCACGGAGATGAACGCCTCCTACGTCAGCCTGCTGACGCTGATGCTGCAACCGCCGGCTCCGCTGTATTATGAGTATAAGGCCGGCAACTTTAAGACGCTGTCTGCCGAAGAGGTGCTGGCGGAGACCTGCCTGCTTTTGCAGCATGCCCGGCCGGAAAAGCCGTGCGTTTTCCGCAGCAATCATGCTTCCAACTACGTATCGCTCAGAGGAGATCTTCCGCAGGACAATGAGAAGATGATCGCAGCGCTCAAGCGCTGCATGGAGGACAAGGGCCTCCTCAAGGACGAAAGGTTCAGAATGCTCTAATCATGAAGATCTTGCTTACGACGCTCAATTCTCAATATGTGCACAGCAATCCGGCGCTCAAATACCTGTATACGGTAACGGCCGACAGCCCTGTGGACGTCAGCCTGCGCGAATTTACCATCAACAACGAGCCGGCCTACGTCTACGGCGAGATCCTGCGCGCGGAATGTGATCTGGTCTGCTTTTCCTGCTATATCTGGAATATCGAACAGATCAAAGCGCTGGCAGCCGATCTGAAAAAGGCTGCTCCCACGCTGAAGATCGCGCTGGGCGGGCCGGAGGTGAGCTTTGCAGCGCACGTGCTGGCGGCGCAGAACTCCTGGATCGATTACATATTCTGCGGCGAAGGCGAATACAGCTTTTACCGTTTCTGCCAGCTGGCGGCCGAGGCCGAGTCAAAAGCCGGCGGCCAGATGCCTGTGCTGATAGAGGGGCTCAACACCGTACCCGGTCTGGTTTACCGGCAGGAGGGCAGGATCTACGTCAATCCGCAGATAGAGCCGATGGATCTGGCCCTGATTCCGTTTCCTTATTCTGTGCTCGAATGTGAGCCGGACAAGGTCATCTATTACGAGTCTTCGCGCGGCTGCCCTTTCCGCTGCAGCTACTGTCTGTCGGCGGCGGAAAAATCCGTGCGGGCGCTGCCGCTTGAGCGGGTGCGCAGCGAGCTGGGATATTTTCTCTATAAAAAGGTCCGCCAGGTGAAATTCATCGACAGGACCTTCAACTACGATGAAGAGCGAGCCTATGAGATCTTCAGATACCTGATGGACAACGACAACGGGGTGAGCAATTTTCACTTCGAGATCTGCGCCGATCTGCTGACACCGCGCCTGCTGGCGCTACTGGCGACGGCGCGAAAGGGGCTTTTTCAGCTGGAAATCGGCATCCAGTCGGCCAACCCCAGGACGCTGGCTGCTGTCGGCCGCCGGGAAAACATCTATCCGATCTTATATAATGTAGAAAAACTGTTGGCTGCCGGCAACATCCACATCCACGTTGATCTGATCGCCGGCCTCCCTTATGAATCGTATGAGCTCTTCGCCCGTTCGTTCGACAAGGTATACGCGCTGGGGGCCGACATGTTGCAGCTTGGCTTTCTCAAGCTGCTTGGGGGCTCACCTCTGTATGAGCAGGCGCGCGAATTCAAGATCAAGGCGCAAGAACGGGCGCCGTATGAGGTGATTTCCACCGCCTGGCTGAGCGCGCGCGAGCTGGTGCGCCTTAAGGAAATCGAAAAGATGCTGAGCATATATTATAACCGCGGAGGCTTTGCCCGCACGCTCGGCTTTTTGCTGGCCGGGCCCGGCGCCTCGCCGTTTAAGCTCTACGAAAAGCTGGCGGATTTTTATTACGGACACGGCTTTCAGCACAGGGAGCGCAAGAAGGAGGATCAGTACCGCATTCTGCGTGCCTTCTGCGCGGAAACGCTGCCGGAGGCGGAGCGGGAAAAAGCCTTTGCCGTTCTCGCTGCCGACCTGGAAGAAACCTTCGCTGCCGAAGAGGTCAGGCGCTTTCTCAAACGGGGCTGGGAGATAGCTTAGGACACGCCGTTTTGGCAGCTTTGCCGCTTTGGCCGGACGTGCCGGAGGAAAGGAGAAAACATGGATCTGATCAACAGAGAGGAAAAAATCGCCATCTATCTGCGGCCGCAGACCGGCCGCTTCATCTTCGACGAGCTTTCAGCCGCTTATCTGGAAAAGGCCGGCATGAGCGACATCCTCAGCGGTGTGCCGGTGCCGATCAGGAAAGACCAGCTTTCTGATATTTCCGTGCTTACGATCGCCCGCAGCATGGCCTTTATCATCGGCTGCGATCCGCGCTTCAAATACCGCGATAACTATATAGCTTATATAATGAGAGCTTTCGATGCGCGCTTTGCGCAGGGGCTGATCGCCGACGGCGTGGAGGCCGCGCAGCGTGAGGACTTTCTCTACGCCTGCGTGCAGTTCCGTGCCGCGCAGCTGATCGATCCGCAGAATATCGACGCCGTCTATTGCTACGGCCGGGTCTGCAAGGACCTCTACGAGCGCGGCGAGGACGAGGAATACATCGCCCGCTTCAAGGCCGAGTCGCTGGAAGCTTTTGAAGAGGTGACGCTGCGCCGGCCTGACTTTGCCGATGCCTATTATTTCCTCGGCTACGGCTACATAAATCTCGGCCTTTACGTCAAAGCTAAGCTGACGTGGGAAGAGTTTCTGCGCCTTTCCGCCAGCGAAGAGAAAAAGCAGGAAATCGCCGGCCGCCTTGCGCAGCTTGCGGATCCGGTCAGGATCGAGCAGGGCTACAACATGATCATTTCCGGCCGCATGCAGGAAGGCATCGAGATTCTCGAGGCCTTTACAGAAAGTCAATACAGCGACTGGTGGCCGCTGTGGTACTATCTGGGCGTCGCTTATCAGGAAATCGGCCAGAGCGACCGCGCCCGCGAGGCATTTCTCAAGGTGCTGCGCCTCTCACCGAGCAATACCGAGACGATGGAGGAGCTTGTGCATCTCTATGAGGCGGAGGGCAACAGCGAGAAGGCGGAAAAATACCGCCGCAAGATCGCCCTGATCGGGGAAAACCGCGAGCAGGACCGCCTGCTGGCCGCCGAAAACCGCCACTGCAGTCACCTGCCCGGCGCAGAAAACAAAAAATTATCATAATTTCTCTTGACAGCCCATATATGTTAATGTATAATCATTTTGTTGTCACCTGACGGCAGCTGCGAGCGACAGCCGCTTGCAGCCGGCCGCAACGACAGCATTATTTGTTCCAAGGTAGCTCAATGGTGGAGCACTCGGCTGTTAACCGATAGGCTGTGGGTTCGAGCCCCACCCTTGGAGCCAATTTTTTTGCCGAAGTGGCGGAATTGGCAGACGCACAGGACTTAAAATCCTGCGATCCTTACCGATCGTACCGGTTCGATCCCGGTCTTCGGCACCAACCCTTGGATTGGATGCCATCCGCATTAAATATAGCAGATGCCGCGCTGCGCCGCTTGCGCACACGTCGCGCATCGAACAGACATCGCGGGGTAGAGCAGTTGGTAGCTCGTCGGGCTCATAACCCGGAGGCCGCAGGTTCAAATCCTGTCCCCGCAACCAAGATTTTTACCGCTGACGACCTGACAAGTGCAGGACTTCAGCGGTTTTGTGTTTTTCCGGGCGGTGATCCCCCCCTTTTTGCGCCAGATCAGTTTTATTCTCAAGCACCGAAACGAAAGGTATTAGAGGAGAAAGTTTTGTCCTCCCTTCCCTTGAGGCGGTGTTTTTGCTTAGAAAGAGGAGAAATCCGCGCGCCGCCTGAGCGGCTGCCCGGTTGGGGCAAAAAACAGATATGCAAGGCGCCAGTTGTGTGATATAATCAATTATGTATGCAATGCTGCTCCCTCAGGAGAGACCAAATCACACAAATGGAAGGTACATATATATGGAACACAAGATCTGGAACCCCAAGTGGGAGTGCGCCACGCGGGAAGAAAAGAACGAGCTTCAGCTCGCCAGGCTGAAAAAGGCGGTCGCTTACTGCTATGAGCGCGTGCCGTTTTACAAGCAGAAATTCGACGAGCTGGGTCTCAGACCTGAGCACATCAAAACCCTTAAGGATGTGAGACTGCTGCCGTTTACCACGGCCGATGACCTGCGGGCGAATTATCCTTTTGGACTATTCGCCGTACCAAAGGAAGAGATCGTGCGCATACACGGCTCCTCCGGCACGACAGGCAAGCCGAAGATCGTCGGCTATACCAGAGCGGACCTGGAGAACTGGACAGAATGTCTGGCCCGGCTGATTACGGCCGCCGGCGTGACTTCCGGCGACATTACGCAGATCGCCTTCGGCTACGGACTTTTCACGGGCGGCTTTGGCCTTCATTACGGCATGGAGAAAGTCGGCGCCATGGTCGTGCCGCTTTCCTCGGGCAACACCGACAGGCAGATCATGATCATGCAGGACTTCGGCACCACCGTGCTGGTAGCGACCCCGTCCTATGCGCTGCATATGGCGGAAACGATGGAAAAGAAGGGCATAGATAAGAGCCGCATCAAGCTGAGGCTGGCGCTCTTCGGCGGCGAGGGACATACGGAAGAGATGCGCGCCAAGATCGAAAAGGCGCTCGGCATCATTGCCACCGAGAACTACGGGCTTTCCGAAGTGGGCGGACCGGGAGTTTCCGGCGAATGCTACCTCAAGCAGGGTCTGCACTTTGCCGAAGACCACTTCCTGCCGGAAATCGTCGATCCTGAGACTTTGGAACCGCTGCCGCTGGGAGAAAAAGGCGAGCTGGTGATCACGACCCTGACCAAAGAGGGCTTCCCGATGCTGCGCTACAGAACCAGAGACATCACCTGGCTGAACGACGAGCCGTGCGCTTGCGGGCGAACCTCGCTGCGGATGGCCAAGGTGCAGGGCAGAACCGACGACATGATGGTCATCAGGGGCGTAAACGTTTTCCCGAGCCAGATCGAATCGGTGATCATGGCGATCAAAGAAGTCGAGCCTTTCTACGAGATCATCGTCACCACCGAGGATTACCTCGACCGCATAGAGGTGAGGGTGGAGTTTTCGGACGCCTCGCTGCTTGACGACTACGAAAAGCTGGAAAAGCTGCGCGGGCGCATCAGGCATGAGCTCAAGTCCGTGCTCAACATCGACGCCAAGGTGACGCTGGTGACGCCGGGCACGCTGCCGCGCTTTGAAGGCAAGAGCAAGCACGTGATCGACAAGAGAAAGCAGAAATAATCAAGATTAAACATACAGTACAACAAGGAAGGTAATACAAGATGGAGAAAAAAATCATGCTGGGCAACGAAGCCTTCGCGCAGGGAGCCTATGAAGCAGGAGTGAAGGTGGTTTCCTCCTACCCGGGCACGCCGAGCACGGAGGTTACCGAGGCGCTGGCTAAACGCGACGGCATCCACGTGGAATGGGCGCCGAACGAAAAGGTGGGCGTGGAAGTCGCCATGGGCGCTTCGACCGGCGGCGTGCGGGCGCTCTCGTGCATGAAGCACGTCGGACTGAATGTGGCCGCCGACCCGTTCTTTACCGCAGCCTATACGGGCGTCAGCGGCGGCGTGGTAGTGCTGGCGGCAGACGATAACGGCTGCCATTCGAGCCAGAACGAGCAGGATTCGCGCTATTATGCCAGATCCGCCGGCGTACCGGCTCTGGAACCGGCCGATCCGCAGGAATGCAAGGACTACATCAAGCTGGCCTATGAGATCAGCGAAAAATACGATACAATCGTGCTTCTGCGTTCAAACACCAGACTTTCCCATTCACGGGGCATCGTCGAGCTGGGGGAACGCTGCGAGCGCGAGCGGATCCCTTACGTCAAGGACATCCAGAAACGGGTGGCGATGCCGGCCATGGCCAAGAAGCTGCACGTCGTGCAGGAAGCGCGGCTTAAGCAGATCGAAAAAGACGGCCCGGCCATGACGGCCGGAGACGGCGCGCTGCCTCTGAACCGCGTGGAGATGGGCGATACAGCTATCGGCATCATCACCAGCGGCATCTGCTACCAGTACGTTAAGGACGCGCTGCCAGAGGCGAGCGTGCTCAAGCTGGGCCTGATCAATCCGCTGCCGAAGGAGCTGATCAGAGATTTTGCCGCCAGAGTGGAGAAGCTCTACGTGATCGAAGAAGGAGAGCCTTTCTTTGAGGAGCAGATCAGAGCCATGGGCGTGGCTGTGACCGGCGGCAAGGACATGTTCACCATTCAGGGCGAATACAGCGCCAACATGATCAGAAAGGCTTTCGGCCGCCCGCTGCCGGAAAGCGAACCGGCCAAAGACGCGCCGGGAAGACCGCCGCTGCTTTGCGCCGGCTGCCCGCACAGAGGACTCTTCCACGTGCTCAGCAAGCTGAAGAAGACGGTGATGGGCGACATCGGCTGCTATACGCTGGCCGCTCTGCCGCCAACCGCGGCGATGGATTCGTGCCTCTGCATGGGCGGCTCCATCACCATGGCGCACGGCTTTGAAAAGGCGACGGGCAGCAGCAGGGACGTGGTGGCCGTGCTGGGAGACTCTACCTTCTTCCATTCCGGCATCACCGGCCTGGTCAACATGCGCTATAACGGCTCGCACGGCACGGTGATCGTGCTCGACAACAGGATCACCGGCATGACCGGTCATCAGGACAATCCTTCCACCGGGCGCAACGCCAGAGGCGAAGAAGCGCCGGCCATCGACATCGCCGCGCTCTGCCGGGCCATCGGCGTAGAGCACATCGTGGAGATCGACCCGTTCGAGATTAAGGATCTTGAGCGCGTGATAAAAGAAGAAACCGAGCGCGACGAGCTTTCGGTCATCATCACCAAGAGACCGTGCGCGCTGATAGCCAAACAGCCGGATATTCCGTATCTGGTGAGCGACGCCTGCAAGAACTGCAAGCAGTGCATGAAGATCGGCTGTCCGGCTATTGAGGAAAAGGACGGCCGGCCGTACATAGTACCTGAACGCTGCGTTGGCTGCGGCCTCTGCGAGAAGGTGTGCCCGTTCTCGGCAATCGAGATCGCAGCAGACGGAAAGGAGGGCAGATAAATGGACAAGATGAACATCCTCATCGTCGGCGTCGGCGGCCAGGGTACGCTGCTGGCCAGCGTGCTGCTGGGCAATCTGGCTCTCGACAAGGGCTATGATGTCAAGCTCTCCGAGGTGCACGGCATGGCGCAGCGCGGCGGCAGCGTGGTCACTCACGTAAAGATCGACCGCGAGCATGTCAATTCGCCGCTGATCGAGCCGGGTGACGCCGATATGATCATCGCCTTTGAGGAGCTGGAAGCCTACAGATGGCTGCCGTACCTGAAAAAAGGCGGCGTTATGTACGTCAACACGCAGCAGATCATGCCGATGCCGGTAGTCCTGGGACAGGCGGAATATCCGCAGGACATCATCGCCCGCCTGAAAGAAAAGGCCGGCCGCGTCGTGGCCTTCGACGCGCTGGCGATCGCCGAAAGCTGCGGCAGCGTCAAGGCCGTCAACGTCGTACTGCTGGGCGCAGCCTCAAGAGACCTGCCTTTTGACACCGACGAGTGGCAGCAGGTGATAGAAAAAAATGTCAAAACAAAATTTATTGATCTTAATAAGATGGCCTTCGATCAGGGCCGGACAGCAGGAGGAAACGAGTAAATGATCTGGAACAGAGAGATGGAATGCGCCGACCGCGATACCATGCAGGCATTGCAGCTGGAAAGACTGAAGAAGACGGTGGCGCACGTTTACGCCAATGTGGCGCCTTACAGAAAGAAGATGGATGAGGCAGGAGTAAAGCCGGAGGACATCAAGTCGCTTGCTGACATCGTCAGGCTGCCTTTTACCTCCAAGGAGGATCTGGCTGCCAACTACCCGACCGGGCTTTTCGCCAAGCCGATGAAGGAAATCGTCAGGATCCAGGCTTCCTCGGGCACCACGGGCAAGCCGAAGATCGCCGGCTACACCAGAAGCGACCTTGCCATGTGGGGCGAATGTGTGGCCAGAGGCCTGACCATGGCCGGAGCGGACGAGGATTCTATCGTACACGTCTCTTACGGCTACGGACTTTTCACCGGCGGTCTGGGCGCGCACATCGGTGCGGAGACCATCGGCGCGACCGTAATCCCGATGAGCAGCGGCAATACGCAGAAGCAGGTGATGTTCCTGCAGGACATGAAGAGCACGATCCTCTGCTGCACGCCGTCCTATGCGCTGACCATCGCCGAGGGCGTGGCCAAGGCCGGCATCAAACCGGAGGAGCTGGCGCTCAAGGCCGGAGTTTTCGGCGCCGAGCCGTGGACGCAGGCCATGAGAGATAAGATCGAGGCCGGACTGGGCATCAGAGCGCACGACATCTACGGACTTTCCGAGGTTATGGGCCCGGGTGTTTCCACCAGCTGCGAAGAAAACAACGGCATGCACATTCAGGAGGACTATTTCTATCCGGAGATCATCGATCCTGACACGCTTGAGCCTGTCGCCGACGGCGAAAAGGGCGAGCTGGTGATCACCACCATCGGCAAGGAGGGTATGCCGCTCGTCAGATACAGAACACGCGATATTTGCTACCTGATGCGCGACAAATGCGCCTGCGGCCGCACGACGGTGAGAATGAGCCGCGTCTTCGGACGTACCGACGACATGCTGATCATCAGAGGCGTCAACGTGTTCCCGTCGCAGGTGGAGACCGTAATCGCCAAGTTCAGCAGCGAGCTGACCATGAACTACAAGCTCTACGTAGGCAGAGAGCACAATACAGACACCTTCGATCTGGGCGTGGAGCTGGCTCCGGGCCTGGCCATCGACGATATAAAGTTTGCCGAAGCGCTCAAGGGCAGGGTGGAACACGCTCTGCGCGACATGCTGGGCATCGGCTGCAAGGTACGCCTGCTCAACGAGGGAACGCTGCCTAGAAGCGAAGGCAAGGCTGTCAGAGTAGAGGATACCAGAAAACTTGACTGATCCGAGTAAAAGGAGGTAAGAAGATGTTAGTTAAACAGATGTCCGTATTCGTGGAGAATACCACCGGAAGACTGGCCGACCTCACCGGGGTTCTGGCCGCAAGCAACATAGATATTATCGCCTGCACCATCGCCGACACCGTGGATTTCGGCATCCTCAGATGTATCGTCGAGGACCCGGAAAAGGCCACCGATATCCTCAAGCAGCACGGCTTTACCGCCAGCATCACCGAGGTGGTCGCCGTTTCCATCGAGGATAGACCGGGCGGACTGGACAAGGTGCTGCGCAAGCTGGCTGCCGCCGATATCAGCGTCGATTACATCTATTCGACGATCAGGCCGAACGAAGGCAAGGCCATCATCATCATGAAGGTCGCCGATCCGCAGAAGGCCATCGAAATCCTGGGGCCAGAGGCACGTTAGCTTATGAGAGGATAAAAGAAAAGAGTCTGCAGCGGGCTTCTGGCGCTGCTGCTGATCTTCGCGCTGGCTCTGACAGGCTGCGGCGGCGGTACACAATATCCTCCGCAGCGAGCTGGGCTTTGAGGGGCTGATCATCACCGACAACCTTTCCATGGGCGCGATCAAGCAGTTGCACGGATTACCAGACGCAGTATCCGGCCGTCGTGGAAGCGGTCAAGAGCGGTAAGATTTCCGAAAAGCGCATCGACGAATCGGTGCTGAAAATATTGCAATACAAGATCGACGCGGGGCTCATTAAATGAGCCCCTCAGACTGTAGACAAACCCCTCGGACAACTTCAGTTGTAGTTTTTTTGAAGAAACAAAAAAACTACAACAATTGAGCATCAGCCGGGCCGCTTTTGCGAGCGCCGTGGGCGCGATGTTGTAATATTGTGCAAATTCCTGCCGTAATTACAACAAAAAGGTTGTAAGCATGGCAGCTTTCTCTAAAAAATACAACATCGGCTGTTTTGACCGCTCGTGTAAGTGCTGTTCAGCGCGGAAATGTTGTAATAAAAAGCAAGCTCGCTCTTTAATTACAACATGAGGGCGAAATGGCATCGGTAGCCGGCGTTGTCTGTTTTGACTTCAGTAGCGCAAAAAGCCAACATAGGGCTGATTTTGCGAGTGTCGTAGGCGCAACGTTGTAATAAAATGTAATATTACATTATATCGGCCTGCCAGAGCATCCGGTTGTCCTCAAAGCGGAAAGCAAGGCTTCCTGCTTCGCACATGCTCGAAAGATATGAGCGGACCGTGCTGCCGACGAG
>CALWNX010000070.1 GCA_944382925.1 uncultured Clostridia bacterium
GTGATAGAGATGGGCAAGGCTTTCATCAAGGAGAGAAACATCTGCGGCGATAAATGGCTGGAAGCCAACAACTGGAATCAGGAGGACTGGGTCGAGAAACGCCTGCCGACCAGGCACGACCTCGACAAGATCAGCACCGAGGTGCCGATCGCTGCGACCCGCGTATGCGGCCACATAGTGAGCGTAAACAGCAAAGCGCTTGAGCTCCTGGGCCTCAAGAAAGGCACCCCGCAGCCGCAGGACGGCAGCCGCTTCGATCTGGAAGAGGATGGCGAGCCGAACGGCGTTCTGCATGAGATGTACTATCTTGTCAGAGCCAACATTCCGTATCCGAGCGTAGCTGACATCAAGGAGATGATCAAGCATGTGGCGGCAGAGGCCAGCAGCAAGGGCCTGACACGCGTGCAGTCAGACGACCTGGCCGTGATCCCGACCAGAGATTTTTCCGACGTGATCCAGGCCTTTACGGAGCTGTCGGAGGAACACGGACTGCCTGTCAGAGTGTGCGAGCAGTGCTACAGACAGGACATGAAGGAAGTAGAGGAATTCTATGACCGCGGCTATCACGCCGGACAGGGCAACGATTATTATCGCTTCAGCTGCATCAAGATCGTTGCTGACGGCTCCCTGGGCGGCAGAACCGCCTGGATGCTCGAGGATTATGCCGACGAGCCGGGTCAGAGAGGCTTGCAGATATACAAGGACGACAAGGAAATCTTCGACATGGTTGAGTGCGCTCACGTTCATCACATGCCGGTAGCGGTACACTGCATCGGCGATGCGGCTGCCAAGCAGACTATCGACGCGATAGAAAACGCCATGAAGAAGCATCCTGAGATCAAGCTGCGCCACGGCATCGTTCACGCGCAGACGCTCAACGAGGAGCTCATGCGCCGCATGAAGGAACTGGATATCCAGGCCTTTATCCAGCCGGTATTTATCCAGTCCGACATGGAAATGGCTGAGGACAGGCTGGGCGAGCGCATCAAAACCAGCTACAACTGGCGCACGCTGGCCGATATGGGCATCCACCTCTCGATGGGCACTGACTGCCCGGTAGAGGATATGAATCCGATCGCCAACATTTATTCAGCCGTGACGAGAAAGAGCATTTCTCATCCTGAGCTTCCTGCCTGGTATGCAGAAGAAGCACTGACTCTGGAGGAAGCGATTCGCTTCTATACCGAGGCTTCAGCCTGGGCAGCCGGAGACGAGGACAGAAAGGGTAAGCTCAAAGAAGGCTACCTGGCCGATATGACGATCCTCGACAGGGATATTTACGCAATCCCGGTAGAGGAGATCAAGGATCTCAAGGTCGAAATGACCATCGTCGGCGGCGAGGTGACCTATCAGAGATAATAAATTTTTATAATTAAAGGAGAAAAACTATATGACGGAAGCAAAAAGAGATATCGACGCCCTGGCGGGCGAAAGATGGTTCCCGAAGGAATCGACGATCATCGACGACATGAAAGAGCTCTGGGGAGACTGGGGCGTATGCTCGGAGGTAGACGACCTCAAAGCGGTGCTGATGCGCCGGCCGGGCAAGGAAATTGAAAACTTTGACTGGCAGGCTGCTCGCTTTAAGGCGCCGATAGATCCTGAGCGTTTCCGTGCGCAGCACGATGCACTGGCGCAGATCTACAGAGATCACGGTGTAACGGTGCATTATATCGAGGAACAGCGCGAAGACCGGCCGAATGCGCTTTTCTGCCGCGACCTGGTGCTGATGACGCCGGAGGGCGCGATCGTGACCAGACCGGCGATGGAAGCCAGAAGAGGCGAGGAGAGATACGCGGCCAAGAAGCTTGCTGACCTGGGCGTGCCTATCATCAGAACCATCTGCGGCGACGCTACCTTTGAGGGAGCCATGGTGATGTGGGTAGACCGCCACACGGCCATCCTGGCCTGCGGCGTGCGCACCAACAGATCCGGCTATGAGATGGTCGAAAGCGAGCTCAAGAGAATGGGCGTTGAGGTACACATGATGCAGGTGCCTTACGGCCATGCGCACATCGACGGCAACCTCAACCTGGCCAGCCACGACGTGGCTCTGATCCACGCTCCGCAGGTGCCTTACGACATCTGCGACATGCTCAAGAAGAAGGGCTACAAGCTGCTGGAGTGCCCGTCCAGAAACGAGGCCAAGGAAAGCTTCGCCATCAACTTCGTGGCGATCAAGCCGGGCCTGATCGTTATGCCGGCCGGCAATCCGCGCAGCCAGGAGCTGCTTGAGAAAAACGGCATCGAGGTGATCCCGGTCGAGTTCGACGAGATCATGAAGGGCTTCGGCGCGATCCACTGCTGCACCGCATTCTTGAAGAGGGGGTAAAAATAAATGAAAAAGTTCTTTGTAAACGGTAAGATCAGAACTATCGACGACGAGAACAGAGTTTACGAAGCGATGGCCTGTGAGGACGGCATCATCACCGCCCTGGGCAGCACTGAGGAAATCAAAAAGCTGGCTGACGGCGAGCCGGTGACAGACCTCGGCGGCCGGGACGTGCTGCCTGGCTTTATCGATTCGCACATCCATCTTCTCGACCATGCGATCTTCGAGAAGAAGACTGCCCTTTTGGGAGGCGCCAGGTCTGCCGACGAAATGGTGGAGATTACAAAGAAATACATCAAAGACAACAACATTCCTGACGGCGAGTGGGTAACTGGCTTCGGCTGGGATCAGGAGCTGTTCCCGGGCGGCCAGTTCCCGACCGTCAAGGATCTCGACAAGATTTCCGACACGCATCCGATCATGCTCACCAGACGCTGCGGCACCATCTGCGCGGCCAACTCCATGGCCATGAAGATCGCCGGCATCGACAAGAACACTCCTGACCCGCAGGGCGGAGAGCTGGTGCGCTTTGAGGACGGCAGCCCGACAGGCGTGATGCTCGAAAGCGCCATGAGCCTCATCGGCGACTGCGTGCCGAAGCTTGCTGACAAGCTGCAGCTCAAGGAGCTGCTCAAGTTCTCCTTCGGTGAGATGGTCAAGAACGGCATCACCGTCTGCCATACCGAGGACTTCTATTCCGTAGGCGACAAGCGCGCTCTGTGGGAAGCTTATCTGGAGCTGTGCCTTGAGGGCAACATGCCGATCAATCTGGTGCTGCAGCTGCGCATCCACCGGCCTGATCAGCTGCAGGAATTCTTCGATTTCGGCTTCCATTCGTGGCAGCGCTTCGGCAAGATCAAGATCGGCCCGATCAAATTCCTCGGCGACGGTTCGCTGGGAGCCTGGTCCGCTGCGCTGGAGGAGCCTTACAGCGACAAGCCTGACACCTGCGGCTGCCTGTACTGGAACAAGGAAGAGCTGACGAAGATCGCCAAGGAGATCGTCGATCACGACTTCGACCTCACCATCCATGCTATCGGTGACGCGGCGGTTGAAAACTTCCTCGACGGCTGCATCGCTGTCAAGGACGAGATCAAGGCCAAGGGACTGAGACCTTCGATCATCCACAGCCAGATCATGAACGAGCGCATCCTGGAAAAGTACCACGTAGTCGATGCGATCGGCCTCGTACAGCCGATGTACATCCACTCCGACTGGAGCATCGCCGATGCGCGTGTGGGCGACAGGATGAAGACCAGCTACTGTTTCGGCAGCATGCTTAAGGACGGCATCAGACTGGCGGGCAGCTCCGATCTGCCGATCGAGTCCTGCAACCCGTTTGAGGCCATTCAGGTCAATGTGACCAGAAAAGACCTTTCTGGCAAGCCGGAAGGCGGCTGGTATCCGGAAGAGAAGCTTTCGCGTCTTGACGCCGTCAAGATGTACACCAGATTCGGCGCCTATGTTTCCAAGGATGAGGATTCTATCGGCAGCCTGGAGGTCGGCAAGCGCGCTAACTTCGTAGTCGTATCCGGCGATGTCTTCAGCGTGCCGGAGGACGAGATCAAGGACATCAAGGTATTGAATACATATATTGATGGAAAATGTGAATACAGCTATGAGGAGGAATAAGAGAAAATGAGAAAGAACTGGCCTGATGGCGTAAAAATGGGCGTTGCCCTCACCTTCGACCTGGATGCGGAAACGTTTTGGTTTTCCCGCACCATGGACAGCATGTACAGCCCTAATCTGATGGCTGAGGGCGCTTATGGCCCGAAGGTAGGCGTGCCGAGGATCCTCGACATGCTGGACAGACAGCAGCTTAAGGCGACCTTCTTCATCCCGGGCTGGGTCATCGAGCATCACACCGAGACCTGCCGTGAAATCGTCAGACGCGGCCATGAGATCGGCTACCACGGCTATCTGCACGAGAAAGCCTGGTTCCCTGAACAGGACAGAGAGCTGGTGGCCAAGAGCAAGAAGATCATGAAGGATCTGTTGGGCGTGGAGCCTCTCGGCTACAGAGCCCCGGAAGCCAACCTGACCGACGAGACGATCGCCAACGTTATGGCCAGCGGCTTCGAGTATTCTTCCAACACCATGGACTGCGACTGGCCGTATTTCCACGAGGGTGAAAACGGACAGAAGCTCATCGAGCTGCCGTTCTCCTGGCTCTACGACGACACCTCTCACTTCTTCTTCACCCTGCAGCAGCCGGAGAGAAGAAGGATCTGCTCGCCGCAGTATGTAAGAGACATCTGGCAGAGCGAATTTGACGGCCTCTATGAAGAGGGCGGTCTGCTCAACTTCGTTCTTCATCCGCAGTGCATCGGCCGCATCAGCAGAGTAAAGATGCTGGAAGATCTGATCTGCTACATGAAGACCAAGCCGGGCGTTGCCATCGGACCTGCCCTGTACATCAGCCGCCTTGCCAGAGAGGCCCTGGAACAGCAGGAAAAATAGACAACGGTTTTTTGGAAAATTGTTGTCTGAAATCACATAGAGCTTAAAAAAAGCCAACATCGGCTCCCATACGACCGTAAAATGGACGAAAGCGGGAGCAAATGTTGGCTTTTTGCGGCTCTATGTCAAATGTTGGGGTGGAGCGCATTACAAATAAAAAAATGATTTTTTCAGAGAGCTTCGGCTCTCTGTTTTTTATCTCTTTTTTTCAGCTACAATTAAAGTGACTTTATGTATTTTAG
>CALWNX010000071.1 GCA_944382925.1 uncultured Clostridia bacterium
GCCTCACGAACGAAAAGGACGTCCTCAAGACAGAGCTTGCGCTCATGCAGCGCATACCGCAGGAACGCTGGTCGCGCACGCACCACAGCCTCATCTTTCACGGCCGCCAGTGCTGCGAGGCCAGAAAGCCGAAATGCGACGCTTGTCCGCTCGTCGAATACTGCGACTACGTGAGCTCAAATTGAACCAGGCCGCCCTTCTTTTCAAAGCCTGTGTCCCACAGGCGCTCAAAGTCCAGCCAGACGAATTCGCCGTAAGAAACAGCCTTGACTTCGATGCGGCCTGCCCCGCTGCCTTCTGTGCTTTCTTCTGCGCTCCGGCGCCAGCCCGTGAGCAGATACCAGTGCCATTCAAAATCGCTGAAGCTTTTGTCCTGATGATTCAAGGTCAGGCAGGGCACCGGCAGTCCGGCGCCGATCTGCTTCTCCACGGCCGCGGCCGCCGCCGTATAAGGCTCCGCGCCGTCAAGTCCCCGCAGAAAAACGCCCCTGGTGCCGGTATCATCAATATAGCGGGCAAAACCTTCCATATAGGCAGTCAGCGTGTCTATCCCCTGCCAGTGCGGATGCAGATAGTGCTTCATCACGCGGGCGAAATTCTTATACTGCCGCGCGCTGATGAAAAGCGACGTGCTGAAGGGGCACAGCGCCTTTAGGCCCTTGTACTTGCTCAGGTAAATACAGCAGTCGCAGGCCGTGACCGCTCCGCAGCCGCCCAGCTTCATCAGGGGATCGGTGAATCTTTCCTGATCCCAGCCATACATATCATCTACCAGGAAATACTCAAGTTCCATCGCGCTGTCCTTTCTCGTCTCTTTCCTTGCTTTATTCCTATTATACCGCCGGCGCCGTAAAAATCAAAGCAAAATACCAAAGACGCAAAATGCTGTTGCCAAAGCGGCTCCGTTCGTCATATAATCAGCTTATGGACACTATCGTAATCAAAGAACTGACAAAGATATATCAAGACGGCAAGAAGGCGCTCGACTCCATCAGCCTCAGCCTGCCGGCCGGCGAAATCTACGGCTTTCTCGGTCCTAACGGCGCGGGCAAAACCACAACGGTCAAGCTGGCCTGCGGCATGCTTTTGCCAAGCGGCGGAAGCTGCCTGATAACGGGCGCTGATCCGGCCCGTGAGCCGCACAGGGTGCATGCCCGCTGCGGCGTTCTCACTGAGCACGCGCAGATGTACGACCAGCTGACAGGTCTGGAAAACCTGCTCTTTTACGCTGCCCTCTTCGGCGTACCGCAGGATGAGGCCCGCCGCCGGGCGCAGCGCTGGCTTGCTGAGCTAGCGCTTAGCGACGCGGGCGAAAAAAAGCTCGCTTCCTATTCGACAGGCATGCGGCAGAAGCTGTCGCTGGCAAGAGTTCTCATCCACGAGCCTGAGGTACTCTTTCTCGATGAGCCGACTTCGGGCCTGGATCCGGAAAGCACGCAAAAAGTACACAACGTCATCCAGAGCCTCGCCCGGGAAAGCGGCGTGACAATCTTTCTCTGCACTCATCAGCTCAAATACGCGCAGGAAATCTGCACGCGCTTCGGGCTGCTCGATAACGGCCGCCTCCTCGCAGACGGCACGCTTAAGGAACTGCGCGCGCGCATTTCTCCCGGCATCCGCGTCAGCATACAGACCGGCGCCGGCACCAGCGAATTCTCGCTTTCTGCGCGCGAAGAAATCCCTGCCCTCGTCAGCAGGCTGGTCTCTGAGGGCGCACAGATTTACGGCGTCAGCGCCACGCTGCCCTCGCTGGAAGACATATATTTTAAGCTCACAGAGGAAACCGCCGGGGAGGATAGATCATGAAAGCAATAATCAAAAAAGACCTGCTCATGCTGGTCAAAAATCGCCGTCTGTTTTCTACCCTGCTGATCGTGCCGCTGGTGCTGACGGTGCTTCTGCCCTCAGTCATGCTGCTGGCCGTTTTCCTGGCCCCGGAGGAAGCAGCAGACTTTGGCCCGCTCCTGGACTTGCTGCCCGCTTCTTTAAAGGAAGCCGGCCTGCAGGCGATGATCGTCACCGCGATCGTCGATTATGTCCTGCCGGTGTTTTTTCTCCTCATCCCGGTGATGGCCTCCTCCGTGATGGCCGCCTCCTCCTTCACGGGTGAAAAAGAAAAGCGCACCCTGGAAACGCTGCTCTACTGCCCGCTGACGCTGCGGCAGATTTTCCGCGCCAAAGTGCTGGCTTCCTTCATCATCAGCATGCTCGTTTCCCTGCTTTCTTTTTTGCTCATGCTCACCGCCGTGGAGCTGGAAACGTTCTTTCTCGCCGGCCGCCTGCTGATACCGGGCGTAAGCTGGCTGCTGGTGATGCTGCTGCTTGCGCCGGCAATTTCGCTGATCGCAATCACCCTGATCGTGCGCGTTTCCGCCAAGTCACAGAGCATGGAAGAAGCACAGCAGAAAGCCGTCTTTCTGATCCTGCCGCTCATCCTCCTGATAGTCGCTCAGTTCACCGGCCTGGTCCTGCTCGACCCGCTCCTGCTGCTGATCCTGGGCGCGCTCCTCGCCCTGCTGGCCTTTGCCCTCTTAAAGCGCGCTCTCGGCCGCCTCAGCTACGAGCGCCTGCTTTAGCGCAAAATCCCTTAAATAAATGTTTGCATTCTGCCGCGACATGTAGTATAATATGTTCGTTATCGCCCCGCTGCATAAAAAAACAACTGCGCTAGTGTGGCTCAATGGCAGAGCAGCTCATTCGTAATGAGCAGGTTGGGGGTTCGATTCCCTTCACTAGCTCCAAGGAAAAAGCGTCCTTCTGGGCGCTTTTTTCTTGCACATAAGTCCCAAGGGAATCGAACCCGCGAGGGCAGCGGCGCCAGCGAGTCAGTCCGGTGGACTGACGAGCAGCCGCTGGTTCGAGCAGGCAGAAAAATGCCTGCGAGAAGGCGCTGGAATTGGTAGATTCTCGCTTTTTCAAAATTACCACCATTTCCAAGAGAATTTTTGACCGGGAAATTCTCGCTAATTCGCAAAACCACCGATCGCCAAGAGAATCAAGCGTTTTCTCGCCTGTTTTTTCTTCCAAAACACCCATTTACAGGCCAGAAAAGGCACCCAGTCCATGGCATAATTTCCCATTTTCTCTTTAGCTGGCAGGGATAAAACAAAAGGCGAGACTTTTGCGGTCTGAAATTCTCTTTTAGCCAGCTTCAAATCACAATAAGCGAGATTTTCCGGGTTACAACAAACCCGGTCGCAACAAACCCGGTTGCAAAAAACCGGTTGCAACAAACCCGGTTGCAGCAAAATAACGGTTGTATTTTAGCGCGCTTAATGGTACGCTCAAAGCATAAAGAAAAGCGCAAATGCTCATTCTACAGATAAGGAGGAACGCTATGAAGAAATACCGTTGTCTGATGTGCGGACACATATACGACGAGGCGGCCGAAGGAAAGCCGTTTGCAGAGCTTCCGAACAGCTGGACCTGCCCGATGTGCGGCGTGCCTAAGTCCATGTTTCAGGAAGTAGAAGAAGAAAGCCCGGCCGTTGCGGCAGAGACGCCGGCCGCCGCGACTGCCAAAACAGAGACGCCGGCCGCTGCGGCAGGCGAGGCAGACACATACCTCAGCGAATACGCCCGGCCGGCAGATGAAAAGGAAATCTACATGGCCGACATTCACGAAATGGCCAAAAGCGGCCGCAGCATCATCGCGCCCATGAGCACCGCCAAGCCTTTGCCTTCCTGGGACGACATCCTCATCAGCGGCAACCAGCTCGACCCGCCGCCGCTTCTGGAAAGCGAAGAAGTATCGCTGCGGACGGTGATCGGCAAAAAAGCACAAAAGCCGCTGGTCATCGAATCGCCGGTCTATATTACGCATATGTCGTTTGGCGCGCTTTCCAAAAGCGCCAAGATCGCGCTGGCACGCGGCAGTGCGGCGGCAAAGACGGCTATGGCCAGCGGTGAAGGCGGCATTCTGCCGGAAGAAAAAGCAGCCGCCTACAAATATATCTTTGAAATCATCCCTAACATGTACAGCGTCAGCGACGAAAACCTGCGCGCAGCAGACGCCATCGAGATCAAGATCGGCCAGGGTACCAAGCCCGGCATGGGCGGCCACCTGCCGGGAGCCAAGGTCACAAAGGAAATCGCCGCCGTGCGCGGTAAACAGCCGGGTGAAGACATTATCAGCCCTTCAAAGTTTCCTGAGATAAATACGAAAGAAGATCTGAAGGCCTTCGTCGCTGAGCTGCGGGAAAGAAGTCAGGGCCGTCCTGTAGGCATCAAGCTGGCTGCCGGGCGCATCGAAGCCGACATGGCCTTTGCCGTCTATGCTGAGCCTGATTTCATCACCATCGACGGACGCGGCGGCGCTACCGGCGCAAGTCCGAAATATATCCGCGATTCCACCTCTGTGCCGACCATATATGCGCTCTACCGGGCCAGAAAATATCTCGACGAGCATGCGCCGGACATCGACCTGGTGATCACCGGCGGCTTCCGCGTTTCCGGCGATATTGCCAAGGCGCTGGCCATGGGCGCCTGCGCAGTCGCCATCGGTACCGCGGCGATGATCGCTATCGCCTGCCAGCAGTACAGGATCTGTCAGAGCGGTCGCTGCCCTGTCGGTGTCGCCACGCAGGATCCGGAGCTTGAAAAACGTCTGGATATAGAAAAGTCAGCCCGTAGGCTGACTAACTATCTGACGGTGATCAACGATGAGCTGGCGACCTTTGCCCGCATCACCGGTCATCACGATATTCACCAGCTGAGCAAAAAAGATATTTTTACCACCAGCCGGGAGATTTCTGAGTACACGGACATCCCTCACGCCTAGAGCCCCGGCTCTGGACGCACCTAGTCCCTGTCAAGATCGCGCAGGTTGGCGTCGAGCTTCTTTTCGTAATCGCTGATCTTTTTGAGGTTGTTCATCCTCTCATCGAGCTCGGCGCTGATCTGCGCGCAGTGATACAGCTCATCGGCCATCTCGTCGGTGAAATCGTTGTCCTTCTTATAGCGCAGCTGGTGCTCCAAAGACGCCCATGAATCCATGGCGATGGTGCGGAGCTGGATCTCCACCTTCATGCGTCTCTTCTCGTTAGCCAGAAAAATCGGCACGGTGACGATGAGGTGAAGGCTGCGGTAGCCGTTAGGCTTGGGGTTTGCTATGTAGTCCTTCTTGATCAGCAGCTGAATATCATCCTGCCGCAGCAGCGTGTCCGCCACCATGTAGACGTCCTCCACAAAGGAACAGATCACGCGCACGCCGGCCACATCGTTGAGGTTTTCTTCCATCGATTCGAGCGTGAGCGGAAAGTCGTCGCGCTCCAGCTTTTCCACGATGCTTTCCAGCTTCTTGAGCCTGGTCTGGATGCCGGTGATCGGATTGCGGTCGTACTGCAGCGAGTATTCCTCGTTGAGCACGTTGAGCTTGGTCTCCATTTCCATGATCGCGCACTTATAATACGCCATCAGTTTATTGTAGTTTTCAATGATCGGTCTGGTCTTTTTCATGAAGAGCGAAGGCAGCAGCGTGCCGCCCTTGCGCCCCTTTCTGGGTTTTGCTTTCTCCCCTGTCCTGTTAAACATTTTTCTTCCTTTCCCGATTACAGCGCTTTCCCGATTACAGCGCCTCGATCATCTCCGTCAGCGCCTGATGGAACCTGCCGATGTGGATGCCGTCGATAAAGCGATGGTTGACCTCGATGGAAATGCACAGCTGCTTGCGCCCGCCGGCCGTTTCCTCATAGCGGCCCCAGGCTATGTGCGGAATCGACTCATCCCGCGCCTGCGGCGCAGAAAGGTCTCTCTCGTTGGTCAGCGCCGTCATCACCACCCACGGAGCGCAGGAAAAATAGATCAGATTGTCGCCCTCGCTCTCATGGCGGATGAAAACCTCCTGCGCAGCGCTTGTTTCCGCAGCCCGGCGGCAGAATTCAAGAAGGCTTCCGCCCGCCTCCATGGTCACGATGTGAAAGAGCTCAGACCCCTTCTTCAGATCGGTAAAGCTGGGAATCCTTTCGTCCAGGCGGAAGATCTTTTCACCCTCCACCGCATACGAAAAGGCCTCGACGCTGTTGACGGCCCTGGTGCACAGGTACACGAGCGCATAATAAAATGATATGCCATGCTTCTTTGTATAAGCATATAAATTTGTCACGTCCTGCTTAAATGTCAGCATATAAAAAGGATCGGACACCGAAGAGAAGAAATCAAAGATTTCCCTTCTGTCCCATCCTTCTTTAACTATCTGTGTTTTGTTCATAGCATTTCTCCATTTACGTTTATATTTTATCAAACTAATTTGTAGATCTTGTAAAGATTTACGAAAAAGTCCTAAATAATTTACGGGCGCCTGACGCTGAGACTTGACGCTGAGACTTGGCGCCAAGACTTGACGCCGGCGCCGGCCAGTGTTAAAATTGTATACAATTTAAACTGGACTGCCGGACGCTGCCGCGCCCGCCCGCAGCAAAAAAGGAGGCTCCCATGGTCACGCTTGATTTTCTCAGCAACGATTATAAGGAAAAGAAAACGACGGCGCAGCTCGTCGAGGAAAAGATCGAGATCGACATCATCAGCGGCAGGCTGGCGCCCGGCAAGCGCATCAACGAGCGCGACCTGTGCGAAAAATACGGCCTCAGCCGCACGCCGATCAGAGAAATTCTGCGCCGCATCGAAGGAAACGGTCTGGTGCGTTCAATCCCAAACCGCGGCGTCTTTGCCGTCGGCCTCAGTCCGCAGGCCGTCGACGACCTCTACTACCTGAAAAGCATCCTCGAAGTCCAGTGCGTGCGCTGGGCCATCGAACGCATAGAGGAGCATCAGATGGAGATGCTGACCGAGACCTTTGATTTTATGCAGTTTTATACGCTCAGCAACGACCTTGGCAAGATCCTGCGCATAAACGACGGCTTCGACGCCATCATCTACGACGCGGCCCACAACCGCGAGCTGGAAGCCAGACTGAGAAGATACAGCTTTCTGCTCAAATATGCAAGCTCCGACATCAGTTATCCGCTCAATTACCTGCCGACAGTGCTGGAAGAACACCGCGCCATCTACGAAGCCTTCGTGGCCGGCGACGCCCAGGCCGGAGCCGAGGCTGCCGAAATCCATCTTTACAAGACCATGCTGCGGCGAAAATAGAAGCGGAAAATGGCGAGACAAATCAGAGCCGAGAGCAGCGAGCCGGCTGCCGTAGCAAGTCCCATCGGCAGCAGCGTGTGCGGAAACAGCTGCGAAGTCAGATATGCGCCCGGCACGCGCACCAAAAGGATGGCGGCAATGTTATGCAGGAAGGAAAACAGCGACTTGCCGCAGGCGCAGAAATAGCCGCTGAAGCTGAAATGGATGCCGGCAAAGATGCAGTCGAAAACATAACCGCGCAGATACTGGCCGCCAAGCAGCACGACCATGGCTCCGCCCGCCTCGCTTTCGTCCGTAAAGGCCGCTACGATCGGTTCGGCATACAGCCAGCATATCACGGTCGCAAGCACGCCGAAGCCGATGGCGATCAGGCAGGCGTAATAAAGCGTGCGCTTCGCCCTGTCGGCCTTTCCTGCGCCGATGTTCTGCGCGCCCAGCGCCGAAACTGTAGACAGCATCGAAGAAGGCACCAGAAAGAGAAAGCTGATGAACTTCTCCACGATGCCCACCGCGGCCGCGTCGTTAAGTCCCCTCATGTTGGCGATCACCGTAATGATCATGAACGACACCTGAATAAAACCGTCCTGCACGGCGATCGGCGCGCCGATCCGAAGCAGCCTGCCCATCACCGCTTTCTGCGGCCTCAGATCGCTTTTGCCAAGCGAAATACCGCTCTTTCTCCCCAGGATCACCGCCAGAGCGATCGCCGCACTCAGAGCCTGCGCCAGCGTCGTCGCCAGCGCCGCCCCCGCCGCTCCCATGCCGAGCGCGCCGATAAAGAGATAGTCGAGCGCTATATTGGCCAGGCAGGCAGCTGCTATAAAATACAGCGGGCTCTGCGAATCCCCCAGGCCGCGAAAGATCGAGCTGATGATGTTGTATGCCGTTATAAAAGGAATGCCCAAAAAGCAGATGGTCAGATAGCTGACAGTGTCGCTGACAGCCTCCGCCGGCGTAGCGATCAGCGCCGTCAGCGGTCTGACAAAAAGAAGCAAAAGAAACGTCAGCACTGCCGACAGAGCGAGAAAAAGAAGCGCCGTATTGCCAATGCTGGCAGAAACGCCTTTTCTGTCGCCGGCGCCGACGGCCTGACCGATCGAAACCGTCGAGCCCATCGAAAGACCGACGATGATCACCGTCAGCATGTGCATGACCTGCGAGCCCACGGAGACGGCGGTCGTGCTGGCCACGCCTTCAAACTGACCGATAATGAAAAGATCTGCCATACCGTAGAGCGTCTGCAGAAAATACGACAAAAGGTATGGCAGAGAAAAAACGATTATATTGTGAAAAACGCTGCCCTGCGTAAGATTTCTCTCCAAGTCGCTTCACCTCCGCCGCCGTAAGCTCAGGCGATAATGCCCAGATGCTCCAGCAATATCTTGGTCCCGATCAGGATCAGGATTACGCCGCCCGCCAGGGTGGCTTTATTTTTATAGCGCGCGCCGAAGCGGTGACCGATCACCACGCCCAGAGCAGAAAGCAGCAGCGTGGTCAAGCCGATCGTCGCCACGGCCGAAATGATCTCGACCTTGAGAAAAGCAAAGGAAATTCCCACCGCCAAAGCGTCGATGCTGGTCGCAAGAGCCAGCATGAGGATCTCGCGCAGCCTGAGCCTGTCCTCCTTGACCGCACTTTCCTCCTCGCCCCCGTCTCTGACCACGTCGGCGATCATCTTGCCGCCGATGAAGGCCAGGAGCGCAAAGGCGATCCAGTGGTCGACAGAAACTATGTAATCCTCAAACTGTTTGCCCAGGAAATATCCTATCAGCGGCATCAGTGCCTGAAAGCCGCCGAAAAAGACGCCGATCAGAAGAATATTTTCTGCGCTGGCCCTTCTCATGCTCAGTCCCTTGCAGACAGAAGCGGCAAAGGCGTCCATGGAAAGGCCGACGCCGATCATCAAAACTTCAAAAAAACTCATGTTGCCTCCAAAGTCCGTATGCTGCAAAATACCATTTAATTTTACAACATTACAGACCCGGAGGCAACCGTTTATTGTTCTCTGTGCAAAATGTGCGCAGGACCGCTACTGCGCCGTGATCGCAAGGCCATCGCCGCCGGCATCGATCCTGATCGTCTGCCCGTCAGCCGCATCGCCGCTGATGATCATCGAGGCGATCTTCGTCTCGATGTTCTTCTGCAGATAACGCTTGATCGGTCTGGCTCCGTAATGCGGATCGTAGGCCTGGTCAGCGATATATCCTCTGGCTTCGTCAGTGATTTCAAGTCTCATATCCCTGTCAAGCAGTCTCTTTTCCAGACCTCTGAGCGAGAGGCTGATGATGTCCTTGATCTGGTTCTTGGTCAGCGGGCTGAAGACGATGATGTCGTCGATCCTGTTGAGAAATTCCGGACGGAAGTAATTCTTAAGCTCGCCGGTCACCTTCTCTTCCACCGCCGGCGCGATTCTGCCGTCCTCCTGCATGTTCTCGATCAGCTCGGCGCTGCCGATGTTGGAGGTCATGATGACGATGGTGTTCTTGAAATCCACCGTCCGTCCCTGGTTATCAGTCAGGCGGCCGTCATCCAGAAGCTGCAGCAGAATATTGAAGACATCGGGATGAGCCTTTTCGATCTCGTCGAAAAGTATCACGCTGTACGGTTTGCGGCGCACAGCCTCAGTCAGCTGGCCGCCTTCGTCGTAGCCCACGTATCCCGGAGGTGCTCCTACCAGCCTGGAAACCGAATGTTTTTCCATATACTCGGACATGTCGATCCTGATGAGGTTCTTTTCGCTGTCAAACAGCGCTTCGGAAAGAGCCTTGGCCAGCTCCGTCTTGCCCACGCCCGTAGGACCGAGGAAGATGAAGGAGCCGATCGGCCTGTTCTCGTCCTTGAGACCGGCTCTGGCCCGCAGGATCGCCTCGGAAACTGCTTCTACGCCTTCCTCCTGGCCGATCACTCTTTTGTGCAGGATCTGCGGCAGTCTCAGCAGCTTCTCGCGCTCGCTCTCGACAAGCTTGGCGACCGGGATGCCGGTCCAGCCGGATACGACTTCGGCGATCTCCTCTTCCGTTACTTCTTCTTTGAGCAGGCGACCGCCGTCGTCCTCGGAGATTTCTTCTTTTTCTCTTGCGAGCTTCTTCTCCAGCTCCGGCAAAGTGCCGTACTGCAGCTGAGCCAGCTTCTCCAGATCGTAGTTGCGCTCTGCCTCTTCCATCTGGTGACGAACTTCTTCGATCTGCTGCCGGGTCGCTTTGACCTCGGAAATTTCTTTCTTCTCGTTTTCCCACTTGGCTCGCATGCCGGCATCTTCTTCTTTAAGCTGCGCCAGCTCTTTTTCCAGCGCCTCAAGCCGCGCCCTTGAGCCCTTGTCCGTCTCCTTGCCGAGAGCCTGCTTTTCGATCTCAAGCTGCATGATCTTACGCGGAATTTCATCCAGCTCTGCCGGCATGCTGTCGATCTCCGTCCTGATCCGGGCCGCGGCCTCGTCCATCAGGTCGATGGCCTTATCCGGCAGGAATCTGTCGGTGATGTAACGGTCGGAAAGCGTCGCGCAGGCGATCAGCGCTCCGTCGGTGATGCGCACGCCGTGATGCAGCTCGAAGCGTTCTTTCAGTCCTCTGAGGATGGAAATCGTATCCTCTACGCTCGGCTGGTCGACCATGACCTTCTGGAATCTCCGTTCCAGAGCCGCGTCTTTTTCGATGTATTTTCTGTACTCGTCCAGCGTCGTGGCGCCGATGCAGTGCAGCTCGCCCCTGGCCAGCTTCGGCTTGAGCAGGTTGCCGGCGTCCATGGAGCCTTCGGTCCTGCCGGCGCCGACTATGTTGTGGATCTCATCGATGAAGAGAATGATGCGTCCTTCAGATTTTTCCACCTCGTTGAGAACGGCCTTGAGCCTCTCCTCAAACTCACCCCTGAATTTGGCGCCGGCGATCAGTGCGCCCATATCGAGGGCAAATATCGTCTTATCCTTGAGGCCTTCCGGCACATCTCCGTTTAAAATTCTCTGCGCCAGTCCTTCGACGACGGCCGTCTTGCCGACGCCCGGCTCGCCGATCAGAACCGGGTTGTTCTTGGTTCTGCGCGAAAGGATCTGGATCGTATGCCTGATTTCGCTGTCGCGACCGATGACGGGATCGAGCTTGCCTTCGCGGGCCATCTGTACGAGGTCGCGGCCGTATTTGGTCAGCGCGTCGTAGTTTTCCTCCGGGTTTTGGCTGGTCACCCGCTGATTGCCCCTGACCTTGGAAAGCGCGGCCAAGAAGTTATCCTTGTTCACGCCAAACCGGGCCAGGATCCTGGCGCTGGCAGTCCCCTTCTCTTCCAGCAGAGCCAGGTAAAGATGCTCCACGCTGACATATTCGTCCTTGAACTGCTCGGCTATCTTCTCGGCCTGCAGCAAAAGCTGGGAAAGACGGCGCGAGGAATACATGTTGTCCGCTGCGCCGGAAACCTTGGGCAGCTTCGCAAGCTCCGCCTCGAGAGCGGCCTTCAGCGCCTCCACGTCGACCTTATTATATTGCAGCAGCTTCGGGATCAGTCCGTCCTTTTGCGTCAGCAGAGCCAGATGCAGGTGCTCGCCGTCGAGCATCTGATGTCCCTGCGAAATTGCTATATTCTGACATTCCACGATCGCCGCCTGTGCGTTCTGTGTGTATTTTTCGATATTCATAAAATCACCCCTTCCAGTGCTTACAGGTATATTATACACCTGCAGAGGCAAATGTAAACAACTTTTTTAGCACTCGACGTGTTAGAGTGCTGATAATTTTATGCACGGCGCCGTGTTGCTGCGTTTCCCTCCCCCTGCGCTGCAGTGCCCCGGTGCTGCGATGTCGCGGTCCCCCTGCTAAACAATGTATTTTATCAAGTTTAGCAGGAGCGCTGCGACACAGGGCCCTGCGGCACAAGGTCACTGCAGCGCAGCACAGGGGTGCTGCGGCTCCTACAGCAGCAGATCAGCGAAGAACAGCACTGCCGGAGTGAGGATTCTGCTCGTCACGTTGAAGATGATCAGCACCATGAGGATGTAGAAGCCGTTGCGGTACAGCGGATAGTACCACGAATAGCGGTCCAGCCTGAAGATCTGCGTGATGATGCCGAAGCCGTCCAGCGGCGGCACCGGCAGAAGATTAAAGACCATCAGCACCAGATTGATCGTCATCATGTATTCGAGGATGTAAAAAAGTATCTCCATGCCCCCGGACATGAAGCCGTAGGTCGCTTGGAAAATCAGTCTGAGGCCGGCGGCAGAAAGAGCAGCGATGATGAAATTGGTCACCACGCCCGCCAGAGAGACCAGCAGTTCGTCAATGCGGCGGTGTTTATAATACGAAGGATTTATCTGCACGGGCTCGCCCCAGCCGAAGCCGGCAAAGAACAGAGCCAGAAAGCCGATCGGATCGATATGGCGCAGCGGATTGAGCGAAAGCCTGCCCTGCAGCTTGGGCGTCGGGTCGCCCAGCCAGTAAGAGACGAAGCCGTGCGCCGCCTCGTGAAAGGTCAGGCCGATCAGGATTCCCGGCAGCGAGAGAAGCTGCATCATCAGCCAGTCGCTCAGACTTCTGTGCGAAGAAAGCATGTTATTCACCAGCAGCACGAGGATGATTATCAAGATCGCCGGATTGACGTTGCGGAACATTCTGCGAAAATTTTCTTTCATGTTTGGTCCTCTTTTTTTATTGATCACAATATTTTAGCACATTTTTCTAAACTGAAAATAATATATAGTAAGAAAAAAGGCTCCTTTGCCTGACTGAAAGGTGGTTTTTTATGGATACATCTCTGGTTTGCATTGACGTTTATACGGTAAACGAAGGCGATACCCTGCACTCGATCGCAGAAAAATACGATCTGCCCGTCAGTCTGCTGATGCGCGTAAACGGTATCGACAATCCGTACAATTTGCAGATCGGCCTGCGCCTGTGCATACCCGGCACCGAGGATCAGCTGCCGGCGCCGGCACAGCAGCAAAGCCGCGGCCGCACGCACAGGGTGGCGGCCGGCGATACTCTCTACTTAATCGCCAAGAATTACCGCATCAAGCTCGATGATCTCATGCGCGCCAATCCGCAGATCGATCCTTACAATCTGCTCATCGGCACCGAGCTCAACATCCCCTCGTAAACCGCAAAAGCCGGCCGGAAAGGCCGGCCGGCGCACCTTTGTACATATGAAGGGTTAATACGTGAAGCCGGTATTGGGGTCGGAATACTCCTTAAGCCGCGTCAGGTAGGCGTCCATGGCGGCTTCTTCGTAGGCCAGCTCTGTGCCGGTCTTTCCCAGCACATGCGCAATGAACCAGCGCGTAAAAGGCGGGTTGAGGATCAGAAACGGACCGATGATATAAGTGAAAAAGAGGTTGCCGCGTCTGATTCCTTCGTACTTGACGTCGGGATTCATGGCGTAGCCGCGCTCTGTCGTAAACAGAGCCTGGTCGGCCAGATCGCCGTAGCCGAAGCCGAACACCGTCTTAAAGCCTACGATTTTAAGAGGCTCACTGCCGCTCGCGCCGGCAGCGTTCTCGCCGGCAGCGTTCTCGCCGGCAGCGCTCGCGCCCTCGGGCGGAATAAACTCGCCCAGATACAGCGAATTGTAGCGCTTGCGCGCCTTTCTGCGGGCGGAAAAATCAAGCAGGCAAAGCCCATCCGCTACTTTCTCGCCTTCCTCAACGATTTCGCGGGCAAAGATCTCGCCGGCGTTACCGGTCAGGAGAAAATTCACTCCCTCCTCGATCGCCGCCTCAAGCATCTCCCGGTACGGCCGCAGGGCCTCAATCGCCAGCAGCTGGCCGCGCTCGGTCGTCGTGCCCATGTAGATGAGATCCGGCCTTTCCCTGGCGAAGAGCGGCTCGTCTTTGAGGCTCGTCTCAACGATCTCCGCCTCTGGCAGACAGGCCTTGAGATAGCGCACGTTGGCCAGATCTCCGTAGAGATTGCAGATCTCCGGAAAAAGAACTTCTATCTTCATGCCCTCTCACCTCTCTCCCTGATCTCATTTTCAATCCTTGCCGCCACCTGATTGCACAAGGTGATAGAGTCGGTGCCGTAAAGGATGTAAATGTCCGTCTTGCCGGCAAGCTTCAGCTTCCCTGGCGCATCCAGCTCATGCTCGGCAAACGAGATGCGGCTGTCGTCGATGCCGGCCATCTTCAGACGCAGATAATAATCCTTGGCCCGCGGTCCGGTCACGACGATGTTTTTGATGTTTTCACGATTGAGGAATTCAAAATCAGCGTCGTAGAGCCAGCAGACGTTTTCCGACCAGTGACGGCTGTCGGAAAGGTTGTTCATCATCAGGATCAGCTCCTTGTCGCCCGGCCGGCCGGACACGTAATCGAAAGCGCGCGAGGTGCCCAGAGAATTTCTGTCCTTGGACATCTGCTTGATGATGCGAAAATCGCCCAGCTCCTTAACGTCAAAGCGGCTCTTGACGATCTCGATCTTTTGCAGCAGCTCGGCAATCCTTTCGCGGCTGTAGCAGAGCTCGCGGAAAAGCGCCACGATCGCCACCACGTTGTATATGTTGAAAACGCTGTCGTTGAGCAGGCGGTAGCAAAAGACGCTGCCATCGCGCTCGGCTATCTCGATCGTCATCTGCTCAAGATCGGCGTTCTGCCCTTCGTAATCGCACTGCGGAGACTTGAAACCGCACGTCGGGCAGTAAGCCTTGCCGATGTGATGGTAACGGCGCTGCGTATACTTTAACAGACTGCTGCAGCGCGGGCAGATGCGCAGGTCGTTGACCAGGTTGATGCAGTCGGTCACGTCGGTGTCAAGGCTCTTGATGCCGAAATACTTCCTTTCGTTGTCAGGCGCGATGCTGCTGGCGATCAGATCGTCGCCGTTGAGCAGCAGCTTAGTGGCGGAAGGCATCTCCTCCGTCAGGATGCGGGCGATGTACTCAGGATGCCCGTTTCTCATGATCGAATCCCGGGTCAGATTGTTGATCAAAAGCCAGTCAGGCTTTATAGCCGGGAAAGTGAGCGGCGCCGATCTTTCGTCCATTTCCAGCACAGCCGTATCGTATTTGAGGCCGCCGAAAATCCCCGTCCCCAGCACAAATGAAGTAGCCAGGCCGGTGTGGATATTGGAGCCGAGACTGTTGTTGAGGACGGCGATGCCGTCTGCCTTGAACATATCGATGGCCAGATTGCAGACCGTGGTCTTGCCGTTGGTGCCGGTAATACCGATGACGCGGGCCGGCTTTTTTACCTGCCAGAGAAAATCGGGACATATTTTGAGCGCCACGATACCGGGAAAATTCGTGCCGTTGTGCCTGGTTATCTTCAAGGCGATGATGGACAGCTTGGCCGCCCACAGCGCCAGATAAAATCTCAGTCTTTTCATATTATCTATTCCTTCATTGCTGCCAGCATCGCCCCGTAGGTGCCGAGGTTAAGCTTCGGATACTGCGAAAGGTCCTGTCCCGGGTAGCTGTTTCCCTCGATCAGCAAAGGTCCCTGCTCGCGGTCAAGGGCAATGTCCCAGGCCACATACCTGATCTGCGGCACCACTCTGGCAGCCTCGTCTATCATGGCGCTGATTTCATCCCACAGCGGAATCTTAAAGCCCTTGATCTTGGTACCCGTCTCCGGATGACACTCATAATTGTCTCTGAACTTATCATAGCCGTCCGAGGCGACAGTACCAGTCTTTACGTCAAGGATCCCCGAAATGCCTCCATGGTTAAAATTATCCACGACGTTCTTGCCACGTCCCATGCGCAGACAGCCAGCGGCAAAGTTTACCTTATCGCCGCAGAGGATGGTGACGATCCTGACGGTGTTGACCGAGCCCGGGAAAAGAGCCTTCATCTCGTCGCTCTGCTCAACGACCTCTTCCACCAGAAAGGCCTTCTGCGCCAGCAGCTGCTCAAAAAGCTGCCGTGGCTCATGATCCTTCATGTAATAGATGTCGATACCCTTGCCGCAGGAAAGATCAAGCGGTTTGGCAATGAGCTTTTCCTTATCGGCGATGAATTTTTCAAATTCAGAAAAATTATCCTCTTTTAGCAGCAGCCAGTCTCGCTTGACAAATTTAGCGAATTTTTCGTTAAAAACAGCCTTATCCTCAAAATAGAAGGCGTAGCTCTGATCGTTAAGCATTTTGACCAGATCGTTGTTCTTGGAAATCGTCAGTACGTTGGCGCGCTCGGCAGCGTTCATGTCGTACATCGCAAAGGTCTCGTAATCAATGTAGCCGGACCCGTATTTTGCCGAGCAGACCAGGCAGTCGGCCAGTACCAGCGGCCAGGGCTTGCCGTTTACCTTGCTCACGCGCTTGGCAGACTCCTTAAAACCTCCGTAATTGATATTTTTCATCCTTTTGAGAACAAACTTTAAATTGATCATATCTCTCCCACCCCCTACTTCATTGTTCTTTTCAGCTCGGCCAATCTGTATTCATAAGCCTCGATTGCTTCTTTTTCAAAGCAGAGCCGCTCTTCCAGCCCCAGTCTGGCAAGCAGCTCCTTGGTAAAGTACGGATTGAGAATCAGGAACGGTCCCAGCGAATAGGTGGCAAAGAAGTTGTGCACATGGATGCCTTCTCGCATGGTCTTCGGATTCATGCCGATCCCCTTCTGTACTTCGATAAAGCAGTCGTCAAAGTCGCCGTAGGCAAAGGAAAACTGACTCTTATGCCCCAGCATCGCAAGTCCGTTATAAGTGCCGATCATCTGCGAATTGTGCCGGTCCCTGTCCATGTATCTTTCGGCATAAAAGTCAAAAAGTCCCAGCGCTTCTATCTCGCGCTCTCCGTCTCGAATGTAACAGCCGAAGATCTCAAGCGCATTGCCCGTCACCAGAAAGATGACATCGCCTTCGATCAGCTCGCGGATTCTCTCTTTATATGGCCTGAGGATATTGATGATCTGCTCCTGCTTGCGCTCCGTCGTCGCTCCCAGATAGATCATATCGACGTCGCTGTGGACAAACGCAGGCTCGGTATGATTATCAGTCCTGATGATCTCAAGCTGCTCCGGCGCACAGCGGCGCAGATACTCTATGTTGTAGGCTTCCCCGTAAATATTGCAGAAATCAGGAAAAAGCACTTCTATTCGCTTCATTTTGCGGCCTCCTCCTTTGCCCGTTCTACGATGCTGTCGCGCAGCCTTCTGGCCTTGCTGACAAAATCGATCTCAAACAGCACGTAAACCTTTTCGATGCCCTCGCGGTCGACATGCTCCACAATATCAGCCTCGTCCTCGACACAGACTATCTTTTCCGGCGGAATTCCCGCAAGAAGCAGTCTCAGCCTGTGGTTGAGATACATGTGACCGCCGACAATAATCTTTCTGATGTTGGGGCTGTTCAGAAACTCAAAGTCTGTCTCATAAAGCCATGTCAACGTTTCCGGCGGATGATTCTTATCCTGCAGCTCGTCCATCAGCAGCACTACATCCTTTGTCGACGGTTCCTTGGCCATATATTCAAACACCGTGGAGGCAGCGCTGACGTTCTGGCTTTTGGCTCCGTACGTATAGTACTTGATGCCGTTGAACTCCACGCACGTTTCTCTGATCTTCGTCACCTGCTGAGTCCTGAGAAAGTCTGCCAGCTCCGCAGCCGGCCTGCCCAGCTCTCTCATCAGCGCCACAAAGCCGAGGACATTATACACGTTATAGACGGCATCGGAGATCAAAGGATATTGCTGCCATGCGCCCTCCTCGTTTACAGTCATCGTTCTAGCGGCAAGGTCAACCTCCGTAGCCTCATAGCGGGCCGGCGGCGTCTTAAAGCCGCAGTTCGGGCAGTAAAAATCACCGATATGGCGGTAAAGCCGGTAGTTATATTCGATGCGCGCGCCGCAATAAGGGCACACCTCGATGTCGCGGACTATATTTTCAAAGGGCTGCGGGCCGAAATCAGCGACCGAATAATATACCCTTTCGTTGTTCTGAGCCAGCTGCGAGCTGATCGGGTCGTTGGCATTGAGGACAGCCTTGGTCTTTTTACCAAGCATGTTAAAGGTTCGCTCCACAATATCGAAAATGTACTCAGGGTGGCCGTTGCGGCGCAGAGAATCCTTGCAGATATTGGTAACAAGAATATAATCAGGCTCTATCTGCCCCATGGAAACATCCAGCGTGCGCTCGTCGGCCTCCAGAACAGAAGCGTCGTAGCGGCAGCCGTTGAAGATATTGACACAGCGCATGAGATTGAGGGCAAAGCCGGCGTAAAGATTGGCTCCCCAGTCGTTGAAGGAAACCCGCAGGCCTTCTGCCACCAGCTTGTTGTTGATCAGGGCGGAGGTTGTCGATTTACCGTTCGTGCCGGTGATCGCGATCACCAGCGGCGGCTTTTTGATCCTCCTGAGAAAGTCCGGGCAAAGCTTTATCGCCAGCAGTCCCGGCCGGTCGTCGCGCTCTCTTCCTCTCAGCTTGTACACCCACATGGCAAGCTTGGCAAGCCAGAGCGTGATCATAAATCTGACCATTTGATACCTCCTATAATATATCAGTCAGCAGCCTGGAAAGGACTTCCTTGAGCCGGATGATGAGGCTGCGTCTGTTGTAAGCCTCAAGCGTCAGCTCGTGGCTCAGCTTCATGTCGTTTTCAAAGGTTTCCTCCATCTGGCGGGCAAAATCGCTGTCGTAGATAAAAGCATTGGTCTCGAAATTGAGGCGGAAGCTCCTGTTATCAAAGTTCGTCGAACCGACGCTGGCCACCTCGCCGTCCACTACCAGCGTCTTGGCGTGCAGAAAGCCGTTGTCGTAAATCCAGGCGCGCGCCCCTGAACGCAAAAGCTCGCCGATATAAGCGTATGTAGCCCAGTAGACGAAAGGATGGTCGGGCATGCAGGGAATCATGATGCGCACGTCGGCGCCCGACTGCGCCGCCATCTTCAGCGATTCGATGATGCTCTGATCGGGAACGAAATAAGGCGTCTGCACGTAGACGTTCTTTTCGGCGAAGGTGATCATGCGCATAAAGCCGCGCTTAACCTCCTCCTTGGGATCCTCAGGACCGCAGGAAACGATCTGTACGCCGCTCGTGCCCGGCGCCGCCGCGCTGTCAGTTTCGGGCTTTACCACCAGCTTTTCCTTCGTGGCAAAGCGCCAGTCCAACACGAAGCGGGCGTTGAGCGCGTGGACGCTGCTGCCCCTAACCTTGATATGAGTATCGCGCCAGTAGCCGAATTTTTTCTTCTTGCCGACGTATTCCTTGGCGATGTTATAGCCGCCCGTATAGGCGATTTCATCGTCGATGACCGTGATTTTGCGGTGATTACGGTAATTGAGCTTCAGGCCGATGAAGATCAGCTTCGGTTTGAAATAATAGCCGACCTTGCCGCCGGCGGCCAGATAATCCTTGAGCACGCCCCTGGTCATGTAGCGGCTGCCCAGAGCGTCCATCAGCAGGCGCACCTCCACTCCCTGACGCGCCTTTTCCGTGAGAACGTCTATGAAAGCTCTGCCGACCTTGTCGCGCTTGATGATAAAGAATTCCACGTTGACGCTCTTTTGAGCGCGGCGAATATCCGCAGTCAGCATCTCCATCAGGCGGCTGCCGTCGGTTATCAGTTCGATCTTGTTGTCCTGAGTATAATATGAGCTGGCGTAGACGTGATTGAGCTTGATCAGATGCGTCCACTTTTCTGTGCTCGCGCAGCTGAACTCGTATTCGCCTCTGTCCATCTGCTCCATCTGTCTGGTGATCGCCTGATTGAAAATCTGCTCCTCGTTTTCGGTCATGCGGTTGATCTTCCGGCGCGAAATGTTCTGGTTCATCACCAGATAAAGCACGAAGCCCAGCACCGGAATAAAGGTCATGACCATGATCCAGGCCAGGATCGCCGAGGCTGATTTTCTTTCGTTAAAGATCACCGTCAGGATCAGCAGGGTATTGACCACATACAGCGTGATCGGCGTCGTAAACAGGTCAACGATAAAATTCCAGATAGTCTCCATACTGCCTCTTTTTTCTGTCTTTACTCTGATTTTAATCAGAAAATATTATATCATGTTTTTCGCCTCAGCGCCACAAAAATTCCCAGAAAGCAGAGGGCGGCAAAGATATAAAAGCAGAGCCTTAGCGTCTGCATCAGCTGCTGCGGCTCCGCCTCATCAAGCTGCAGTGCGCCCAGCTTAAGCGCCGCTGCCGCCGTCACGACCGCCATGCACAGCGAATGTCCCAGCGAACGCATCGCCGCCAGCACCGAGGTGGCCAGGCCATGGATGCTCTTATCCACAGCTGCCAGCGCCGCGTTGGTATTCGGCGTCGAAAAAAGCGCTGCGCCAAGTCCGCAGCCGGCCAGCAGCACGATGACCAGGAGCAGCTTGCTCTCCTGGCCGAGAAAAGAAAAAGCCGCCGTCACCACCGCACAGACGGCCATACCCAGGGCCGAAAGCTTCTGCGGCATGAGCCTGTCCGACAGCTTGCCGCACCAGGGCGAAAAAAGGGCCAGCACCAGGGGCGAGGCGATCAGCACCAGCCCTGCTTTCTGCGCCGGCAGGCCGCAGACGATCTGCAGATAAAGCGACAGCAGATAGCCGGCGGCATATACCGCCCCGTAATTGATCAGCGCCGCCAGAGCAGCGCAGGTAAACGAGGCGTTATGGCAAAGCTGCCCAAGCGGCCGCGCCTGTTTTTCCTTATTTCCCTGGGCGAGATTCTTTTCTGCGGGCGGCAGCTTTTTCAGCGCAGCAAAAAAAGCGGCGCCGGAAACAACCGCAGCCGCGATAAATATCGCCCGCCAGCCAAGATAATGCGAACAGAGGCCGCCCAGCAACGGGCCGGCCGCCAGTCCCAGATAATTGGCGCACACCGTATAGCCGAGCACCCTGCCGCGCTTTTCCGCCGCAAAAACAGTGGTGAGAATGGCGATGTTAGTTGCGAATATCATCGCCGCCCCCACTCCCTGCACGGCTCTGAGAGCAAGCAACAGCCACATGCTGCCGACAAAGGCAGCTCCAAGCGCAGAGACGGTAAAGACGCCGATCCCTGCCCTGAGGATCAAGGTCCTTGACAGGCGGTCGGCGAGCAGTCCAAAGGGTATGGCAAGCAGCGCGCATGTCAGCATGTAGACAGTGGCGATCCAGCTCACGAAGGAGGCGCTGACCGCAAATTCCCGGCCGATTGCCGGCACCGAAAGGTTGAGCGCGCTGCCCAGAAAGGTCGTGATAAACGATGTCAGAAGCGAAACCAGCAGGCAGGCCCGCTGGCCGAAAGCACTTTTTTTCTTTTCCATACTGCTATTATAAGCAGTTTGGCAAAAAGCAATCCCGTTTTTATCAGATAATGATGCAGATAAAATAATCCTTGCCTTCGTCGCTGATCTTCTGCAGCGATCTTTGCACCTTGCCTCTGAGAGCTTCCGGCACGTCGCTGAGCTTGCTTTCCATCTGCTCGGTAACCATCTCCCGCAGCGATTTGCCAAAAAGATTGGTCTCCCAGATGTCCTCTCCTCCGGCTTCAAACTGTTCTCTAAGCGAACGCGCCAGGTCCTCGGACTGGCTTTCGCTGCCCACCAGCGGCGAGACCTCCGTGGAAATATCAGTCCTGATGATGTGCAGGCACGGGGCGGTGGCTTTCATGCGCACGCCGTATTTGTTACCCTGCTTAAACACCTCCGGCTTTTGCAGCACCATCTCCGAAAGCTTCGGCGCCACGATGCCGTAATCGGCCCTCCAGGCCTGCTCAAGAGCGTCCTTGATGTTGTCGTAGGAAGCTTTGGCGCTGGCGTATTCCTTCAGCAGTCCGAAAAGCTGTCTGTCGTTTTCGACCGGCGCATCCATCAGCTCTGCGATCACTTTGTAATAAAGCGCCGGGTCCAGGCGCGGCTCGAGCACGATCAGGCCGCTGGCCATATCAGCCCTGACGACCCTGACCTCTCTGATTACCCGCCCGTCGGCGATCATGGCGCAGCTTGCCAGCACCTGACCGATCGTCTCAAAGCCGGCCATCCATTCTTTGACGCGAGCGATGATCGTCGCCTTGATCCAGTGCTCCGGCGGGATCGCGTCCATGTAGCCGGGCAGCCTGAACTGGATTTCGCAGGCCGGAAACTGATTGATGAGCAGCGCAAAGAGCTCTTCAAAGTCTTCTTCTGACATGCGCTGGCAGCTGGCCAGCATCACCGGCACCTCGTAGCGCTCGCTCAGCTGATCGGCCAGCTCACGGCTTTTTTCGCTCTGCGGCGTGGCGGAATTGAGGATCACCACAAAAGGCTTGTGCAGCGCTTTCAGCTGCTCGATGGTCTTTTCCTCGGCCTCGGCAAAGCTGCTGCGCGGAAGCTCGCCGAAGCTGCCGTCCGCAGTCACCACCACCGACACCACCGAATGGTCGCGCACCACCTTTTCCGTGCCTATCTCCGCCGCCCTGCTGAAAGGAATCTTTTCCTCCGACCACGGCGTAGCCACCAGCCGCTCGCGCCCTTCTTCCTTGTCGCCCAAAACGCCCGGTACCATGTAGCCTACGCAGTCCACCAGCCGCACGTTGAAGCATGCCCCGCCGGCAGTCGTGATTTTCACAGCCTCAGGCGGAATAAACTTGGGCTCCGTCGTGGTGATCGTCTTGCCCTCTCCGCTCTGCGGCAGCTCATCCATGATTCTGGTCTTTTCATAGGGGCTTACCATATTGGGAAAAACCAGAATGTCCATGAATCTCTTGATAAACGTGGATTTGCCAGTCCTCACCGGGCCCACGACGCCTATGTATATATCTCCGCCCGCTCTGGTTGCAATGTCGCGATAAATATCATGATCTGTCATTTGATCCCCTCCGCTTATTCTTACTGCTTTTACTGCTATAAAAATATATTGCCGCCGGCGGGGATTATGCAGGGTTTGCGCAAATTTCCGCTTTGCGCGCGGGTTTTCTTTTGAGGCAGGCGCGGCCGGAGCAGCCGGCAGGCGCGGCCAACACGCCATATTCTCGCTTTTCGCCAAACTCCCCTGCTGCCAAGAGAATTTCAGGAGGCAAAATTCTCTCATATTTGCATATGCCGCGGCGGCAAAGAGAATGAGCAAAATTCGGCGGGCAAAAAGTCTCTCATTACCCGGCAAAGCTGCCGCAGAAAGAGACTCTCAGGGGCTTTAAATCGTTGTGATCTACGCAGATTCTCTTTTCATCCGGCTCCCAGCGCGATTGGCGAGATTTTTCCGGTCAGAAATTCTCTTGGCGGCAACTCGATTTGCAAAAAGGCGAGAATTTCAAAGAAAGAGGAGGGTCATACCCCTCCCCGCGCTATGGCAACAACTATGACGACAGCTATTCCACCATTTCCCCTTTGAGGCTGAAGGTGTTTGCGTCGGTGATCTTCACCCTGACGATGCGCCCCACCGGCGAGCACGCCGCAAGATCTGCAGGCGCAGTAAAATTGACCAGCTTGAAGCTGTCCGTCCTGCCCTCGTAGGCGCAGTCGCTGCTGCGGCTTTTCCCGTCTGTGAGCACCGCGACCGTGCGGCCCACATAGGCCGCATTCTTTGCAGCCGCAGACTTGTTGATCACATCCACGAGACGGTTAAAGCGCTCGTGCTTGACTTCCTCCGGCACTTGATCTGTGCGGGCGGCAGCCGGCGTGCCGGGCCGGATGGAATATAAAAACGTAAAGGCCGAATCGTAGCCCACGCGCTCTGCCAGCGCCAGCGTAGCGGCAAAATCCTCTTCTGTCTCTCCCGGAAAGCCGACGATGATGTCAGTCGAAAGAGATATGTCCGGACAGGCCGCGCGCAGCTTGTCCACCAGTCTCAGATAGGAGCTCTGAGTATAGCGGCGGTTCATGTCCCTAAGAACCTTGTCGGAACCGGCCTGCACCGGCAGGTGAAAGTGTTTGCAGAGCTTGTCGCAGCGGGAAAAGGCTTCGATCAGCTTATCTGACAAATCCTTGGGGTGGCTGGTCATAAAGCGGATGCGCAGGAGTCCCTCGATCTCCGCCAGCATGTAGATCAGGTCGGTAAAATCCGTTTCCGCCCCAGGCGCGCGGTAAGAGTTGACGTTCTGCCCCAGCAGCGTGATCTCCCTAACGCCGTCCCTGACCAGAGCGCGCACCTCGCGCACGATGTCCTCAGGACTGCGGCTGCGTTCCCGTCCTCTGGTATAAGGTACGATACAGTAGCTGCAGAAATTATTGCAGCCATACATTATGTTGACGAAGCTCTTATGAGCGTAAAGCCGCTGAGCCGGCAGATCCTCAACGATTCCCGCCGCTTCGGGCCAGACCTCGAGCTGCTTTTTCTTTTCCTGATAAAGCTTGTCCAAAAGCTCCGGCAGGCGGTAGAGGTTGTGCGTGCCGTAGACCACATCGACCCACGGGTACTTGGCCTTGAGCTTGTCGACGATGTGCTGCTGCTGCATCATGCAGCCGCAGACGCAGACCGTAAAGGCGTCTCCCTCGCGCATCTTGCGCCGCTTGAGCTGTCCCAGCGTACCGAAAAACCGCTTGTCAGCGTTTTCACGGATGCTGCAGGTATTGAAAATCACGATGTCTGCATCTTCCCTGCTCGCCGCCTGGGCGTAGCCTTTTTTCAGCAGCAGTCCGGCCATGATCTCCGAATCGTGCTCGTTCATCTGGCAGCCGAAGGTCGTGATATGAAATGTCTTCTTTTCCGTCACCTTACATTATCTCCATTCGTTCTTAGTCTTGCGGCCCATGAGAAAATCGACCGCGCTCAGGGCGTCAATCTGGCCGTTGACGAGCCTGTAGATGCACTCGGTCAGAGGCATTTCCACGCCCAGACGGCAGGCCAGCTGATAAGCAGCCTCCGCGGTGGAAATTCCTTCGACGACCATGCCGATCTGGCTGATCGCTTGCGCAGGCTCCACGCCCTGACCGATAAGGATGCCGCAGCGCCTGTTGCGCGAGTGCATGCTGGTGCAGGTGACGATCAGATCGCCGATGCCTGAAAGGCCCGAGAAGGTATGCGCATCAGCGCCCATGGCCTCGCCCAGACGACGCATCTCCGCAATGCCGCGGGTCATGATCGCCGCCTTGGCATTGTCGCCGAAGCCGATGCCGTCCGAAATGCCCGCGCCAAGAGCGATGATGTTCTTGAGCGCGCCGCCCAGCTCCACACCGGTCACGTCGTCGTTGGTGTAGACCCGAAAGCGATCGGTATTGAAAATTTCCTGCACGCTCAGCGCCAGCTCCTCGCTGGCAGCGGCCACAGTTACCGTCGTCGGCAGCTGCCGCGCCACCTCTTCGGCATGCGAAGGCCCGGAAAGCACCGCATAAGCGTGCTCCGGCGCCACCTCGCGGGCGACCTGCGAAAGCGTCAGCAGGCTCCCCTTTTCGATGCCCTTGGCGACATTGACCAGCGGCGCCTTGGGCAAAATCAGCGGCCGGGCAGCCTGCAGCACCACGCGAAAGCTCTGCGCCGGAACGGCGAAAACCACCAGCTGCGCTCCTGCCAGCGCACATGACATATCATCTGTCAGGGCCAGCTTTTCCGGCAGCTTTATGCCCGGCAGATAATGAGGATTTTCCTTCGTATCCTTCATCAGCGCGATCTGGCTGCTCTTGCGGCCCCAGAGAGTCACCGCATGTCCCTTGTCTGTCAGCAGCGCGGCCAGCGCCGTTCCGAAGCTGCCGGCGCCGATGACAGTTATCTTTTTTTCCATCACGATCCCTCAGCCTCCGCTTAAAACATTTTCGGCTCCTGCCCTTTGAGCAGGCGCATGATGTTGGCCCGGTGCTTGATGATCACGATCAGCGCCATCGCCGAGCCCACGTAGATGAAATCCGGCTCCATGAACCAGCAGCAGAGCGGAAAAGTCAGCGCCCCCAGCAGAGAGCCAAACGACATCCTCCGCGTCAGCAAAAGACCGGCCGCCACGATCGCCAGCGCCGTCAGCGCCAGCGTCCAGTTCAGCGCCAGCAACGCGCCAAAAGCCGTGGCGACACCCTTGCCGCCCTTGAAATTGTATAAGCAGGGCCAGATGTGGCCGCAGAAAACCGCCAGCGCGCAGAACATGCCGATCGTCTCGTTGCCGAAGCGCAGTCCCAGCCACACGGCCAGCGCGCCCTTGCCGATGTCGATCACCAGCGTGATCAGCGCCGCTTTCTTGCCCAGCACCCGCAGAGCGTTGGTGGTGCCGGCATTGCCGCTGCCCTCTTTCTTGATGTCCACGCCCATGGCCTTGCCCAGCAGGATGGACGGAGAAATATTTCCTATGAAGTAGGCTGCCGCCACAAAGAGGATAAATTCCACAACTACCATTTCTTTTTCCTTGCCTCCACAGCTTTGAACTAATCGGCCTTCTCGCCCTTCGCGCGAAAGACGAATTTGAGCGAGGTTCCTTCAAAGCCAAAGCTTTCTCTTATCTTATTCTCCAAATATCTGGAATATGAAAAATGCACCAGCTCGCGGTCGTTGACCTGGAAGCTGAACAGAGGCGGCTTGACGCCGACCTGCGTTACATAGTATATCTTCAGCCGGCGACCCTTATCAGACGGCGGCTGCTTCATCATCATCGCGTCCATGATCAGGCTGTTGAGCTGTCCTGTCGGCACCCGCATGGCCCTGTTTTCGGCCACCGCCTTGCAGGAAGCGAGCACCTGCTCGATGCGCTGTTTCTCTGCAACAGAGATGAAGATTATCGGCGCATAGGACATGAACTGCAGCTCCGCCTCCAGCGCGCGGCGAAAATCGCGCATGGTATTGGTCTCCTTGACGATGAGATCCCACTTGTTGACGGCTACGACGATGCCCTTGCCGGCTTCGTGCGCCACGCCGGCAATCTTCTTGTCCTGCTCGGTCAGGCCCTCAGACGCGTCGATCATCAGCAGGCAGACGTCGCATCTTTCGATCGCGGCCACCGCCCTGATCACGCTATAGCGCTCGATGTCCTCGCTGACCTTGCTGCGGCGGCGGATGCCGGCCGTGTCGATGAGCATATATTTTTCGCCGTCCTTTTCAAACGGCGTATCGATCGAATCTCTGGTCGTACCGGCTATCGGCGAGACGATCACGCGCTTTTCACCCAGCAGGCAGTTGACCAGCGAGGATTTGCCCACGTTGGGCTTGCCGATGACGGCGATCTTGATGTCGTCTTCTTCCTCGCTGCCGACGTCTTTGGGAAAGCTCTGCACGATCTCATCGAGCACATCGCCGAAATTGAGCATATTGGCGGCCGAAATGGCGATCGGCTCGCCCAGGCCGAGCTCGTAAAAGTCATAGAAATCATCCGGCAGCTTGTGCGGCGCATCGATCTTGTTGACCACAAGGATCACCTTCTTGCCGGTTCTCAGCAGCATCATCGCCACCTCTCTGTCGGCCGTGGTCAGACCCTCTTTTCCGTCGGTGATGAAGAGGATGACGTCGGCCATATCCATGGCCACCTGCGCCTGCTCTCTCATCTGTGCCAGGATCACGTCCTGACTGGCCGGCTCGATGCCGCCCGTATCGATGAGCGCAAAGTGTACGCCGTTCCATTCGGCTTCGGCGTAGATGCGATCGCGTGTCACGCCGGGAGTATCCTCCACGATGGAGACGCGGCGGCCGATTATCTTGTTGAAGAAGGTAGATTTGCCCACGTTAGGCCGCCCGACGATGGCGACTATCGGTTTACTCATCGAAAATACCTCCTATAAATTCCTGCGGCACAAATTCTTTCAGGTCATCTATGCCTTCGCCTACGCCGATGAACTTGATCGGCATGTCAAACTGATCGGCCACTGTCACGGCGATGCCGCCCTTGGCCGTGCCGTCGAGCTTGGTGATGACGATGCCGGTGATATTGGCGACGCTGCCAAACTCCTGCGCCTGCGAAACGGCGTTCTTGCCGGTCGTGGCGTCGAGCACCAGCAGGTTTTCTCTGGCGGCCTGAGGAAATTCGCGGTCGATCACGCGGTTCATCTTGGCCAGCTCGTCCATGAGATTCTTTTTGTTTTGCAGGCGTCCGGCCGTATCGCAGATCAGCACGTCGATATTCTTGGCCTTGGCTGACTGGATCGCGTCAAAGATCACCGCCGAAGGGTCGGCACCCTCCTGATGTCTGACGACGTTAACGCCGTTGCGCTCCCCCCAGATCGCAAGCTGCTCGGCTGCCGCGGCTCTGAAAGTGTCCGCCGCCGCCAGCATCACGCTCCTGCCCTCTTTTTTAAGCCTGTGCGCCAGCTTGCCGATGGTCGTCGTCTTGCCGCCGCCGTTGACGCCGATGACGAGGATGATCAGCGGACTGTCTGCGCACAGCTCCTGCCGCTGTCCCTTGTCGACCAGCGCAATCATGATCTCCTTGAGCGCGCCGGTAACGCCGGCCGGTTCGGTGATATTCCGGCTCTTGATCTTCTCGCGCAGGCCTTCCATGATGTTCATGGTGGTTTCCATGCCTATATCCGAGGTTATGAGAATTTCTTCCAGCTCGTCCATCAGATCTTCGTCGACGCTGGCGCGCGCCATCACGGCGTCGGCGATCTTTTCCGACAGACGGCCGAAGAAGGATTTCTTTTCTTTGGCAAATAGTGACATCTCCTGTTCCCCTTTCTGCTTGTTCCTGTCCTTGCCGCGGCAAATTACAGCTCGAAATCGTCGCCCAGCCGCAGCGAAAGCACCTTGGAAATGCCTCTTTCAGGCATGGTCACGCCGTACAGCACGTCGGCATATTCCATGGTCGCCTTCTGGTGAGTGATGACGGCAAACTGTATGTCGCGGAAGCTGCGCAGGTATTTGGCGAAGCGTTCTATGTTCATATCGTCGAGCGCGGCCTCCACCTCGTCGAGGATGCAGAACGGCGTCGGCGTCGTCTTCAGCACCGCGAACATCAGAGCGATGGCGGTCATCGTCTTTTCGCCGCCCGACATGAGGTTGATGTTCTGCAGCTTCTTGCCCGGCGGCTGCGCGATGATCTCGATGCCGGCAGAAAGCGGATCGTCCTCGTTGTCAAGCCGCAGCTCGGCATGTCCGCCGCCGAACATGGCCTTGAAGATATGCTCGAAATTCTCCACCACCTGATCGAAGTTGCTCTTGAACTTGCTCTTGATGGTCTTTTCCATGTCCGCGATGATCTCCTCAAGCTGCTCCATGGCGCTGGTGATGTCGCTGCGCTGAGCGGTGAGAAATTCGTAACGCTCGCTGACCTTTTCGTATTCCTCGATCGCGCCGACGTTGACGTCCCCCAGCTCGCGCAGACGGTTTCTGATCTCCCGGCTCTCGCGCTGGGCCGCGGACATGACGAAATCCTCCTTGCGGTAGTCGAGCGCCGCCAGATAGGAAATCTCAAAATCCTCCCACAGCTTCTCCTTGAGCGAATCGAGCTGGGCTTCGTTCTTGGCCTGCCTGATCTCCTCGCGGTACTTCTGATCCTGGCAGGAATTGAGCCTCTCAAGCGCCTCCGCCTGACGGGCGCTGAGCGCTTCCAGCCTGGCCGAAAGCTCCGTGCGCTCTTCAGTCAGACCGGCGATATATTCCTCCAGCGCCGTCTTTTCTTCCTGTTTGTTTCTGATCTTTTCCTCAGCATTTTCAGATCCGGAGATAAGCTGCTGCTTCTCGCTGCCCAGAGCCGAAAGCTCCAGCTCTCTGGCTTCTCTCTGCGCTGTCAGGTCGCCGGCGGCAGCTTCTATCCTTTCGATCATCTGCGTCATGCTCATAAGTCTTTCGTCGAGGCTGTTCTTCTCGATGCGCACGCCGATGATCTTTTCTGCCGCTTCTTCTGTCTGCTGTTTGATGTGCTCCTGCTTTTCGAGCAGCGCTGCAATCGCCTTTTCCAGCTCCCGGCCCTGCTCGCGGCATTTCCCGGCCTGCTGCTCAAGCTCCTTCGTCATGCGCTCGGCATTGGCGTAATCTTCATCCACGGCCGCAAGCTGCCGGCTGCGGCTGAGCGAACCGGCGCCGAGCTCCTCGTTCAGCTCCCGGGCCGCTTCGATGCGCGAATCGAGCCCGCGCAGACTGAGCGCAAGCTCTCTTTCTGCCGTCTCCTGTTCTGCGAGCAGGCGGCTGTCTTCTGCCAGCGTGCGGCCCAGCTCTTCCTGCTCCTTCTGGCAGGCCATGAGCTCCGCTTCGAGCCCTTTGAGCTTGTCCGCCAGCTTGTCGATCTCTCCTCTTCTCTCCAGCAGGTTGGCCGTCGCGTTCTTATAGCGGCCGCCGGTGATAGCGCCGCTGGCGTTGACGACCTCGCCCTCCAGCGTGACGAAGCGCACGCCGGAGCCGGCCTTCTTGGAAAGAGCGATAGCGTCCTGCATGGTCTTAACGATCGCCGTCCGGCCGAGTAGATAATCGAAGACGCCCTTGTATCTTGCCTCAAATTCTATCAGCTCGCAAGCCAGCCCTTCATAGCCGGCGTCCGCAGTCACGGCAGCCGGCAGCTGCGCCCGGCTTCCCCTGATCGATTCAACCGGCAGGAAGGTCAGTCGTCCGGCTCTGTTTTCCTTTAAGACGCTGACGGCCTTCTTGGCGTCCTCGTCGCGGCGGCAGACGATGTTCTGCATCGCCGCTCCCAGCGCCGTCTCCACCGCCGTCTCCAGACCGCGCGGCACCTTCATGAGATCGGCCGCCACGCCTTCTATGCCGGCCAGGCCGCTCTTCATGATAAATCTGACGGCCCCGTTATAGCCTTCGTAATTGGCCTCCATCTCTTCGATCGTCTTCTTGCGCCCCGAAAGCTGGCTGATCTGTATCTGCAGGCGGCCGCGTTCAGTCTCCAGCTCGCGCCGCCGCGCCTTTGCTTTTTCCACGCTCTCCCTCAGCGTCTGCGCCGAAGCAGCGGCAGATGCAAGCTGCCCGTTAAGCTCCTCTTTCTCCGCTTCGTGTCTGGCCAGCTCGCTTTGGGCTGCCTCTTCATTTTCGCGGAAGCGCTGTTCTTCGGCCAGCAGCTGCTCTTTTCTCTGCTGCAGAGATTCCTTATAGCTCTCCATGCTCCTGGCCTCGCTGGTCTTGGCCGCGCTCTCATTATAGAGGGCGTACATCCTGTTGCGGCTGTCGTCGGCTTCCTCCGCCGCCCGGGCCGCCTCCACGGTGATCTGCTCGTATGCGGCGATGCAATCGTCCAGCTTTTTCTGTATCTCGGCCAGCTCCTTTTCCGCTTCGCCGCGGCCCGTCTTGAGCTCGGCGGCGTTAGTCAGCTCGCGCTCCTCGCGTTCCTTATAGGAAACGATTTCTTCCTGCAGCCTGGCCAGGTCCTTGTCGATGGAGCTGAGCCTTTCGGCATCGACGCTGCTCTTGCTGGTGAGCGTGTTGATCTCCTCCACGCTGGCCAGCAGCCGGTTGCGCGCCTCGTCGGAAAGCCGTCCCAGCTCGTCGGCCCTGCTGCGGCCGCCGGCGGCCTCTTCGTCGAGCGCCTTCTTCTCTGCCGTCAGCTTCTCTATCTGCACGGACAGCTCGCCTATATCGTCACAGGCCGTTTTGCCGGCCTCCTCCAGTTTTTCGATATTGCGCAGGGTGATATTGATCTCCAGCTCCTTGAAGCGGTCTCGAAGCCCGATGTATTCGCGGGCTTTGACGCTGTCCTCTCTGAGGCCGTCGATGCGGCCTTCGATCTCGCTGATGATGTCATTGACCCTCTCCAGATTGGCGGAGGCCGAAGCAAGCTTGCGCTCCGATTCAGCCTTTCTGCTCTTGTACATGACGACGCCGGCTGCTTCCTCGAAGATCTCTCTTCTGCTTTCCGGTTTGCTGCCCACGATGTCGGCGATCTTGCCCTGTCCGATGATCGAATAGCCGTCGACGCCGATGCCGGTGTCCATGATCAGCTCTCTGATGTCGCGCAGGCGGCACTGATTGTTGTTGATCAGGTATTCGCTCTCGCCGGAGCGGTACATGCGCCTGGTGATGGCCACCTCATTGTAGTCTATGGGCAGCGTGCCCTCGGAGTTGTCGATCACCAGCGTCACCTCAGCCATGCCGCGCGATTTGCGGCTGGCCGTACCGGCAAAGATCACTTCTTCCATCTTACCTCCGCGCAGCATCTTGGGACTCTGCTCGCCCAAAACCCAGCGGATGGCGTCGCTGATATTGCTCTTGCCGCTGCCGTTTGGGCCCACTATACAGGTCACGCCTTCGTGAAACTCGATCACCGCCGGTTCGGCGAAGGACTTAAACCCGTGCATTTCCAGTCTTTTAAAGTACATCTATTTCTTTTCTCCTCTTCAGAGTTTCTATCGCGGCTCTGGCCGCGTTCTGTTCGGCTTCCTTCTTGCTCTTGACGCTGCCGCGTCCCAGCAGCTCCTGCCGGCAGGAAAGGCTCACGTAAAAGGTCTTGTCGTGCGCCGGCCCTTCTTCTCTTTCGATGCTGTAAATCAGCTCGGCATGCCTGTCCAGCTTCTGCATCAGCTCCTGCACCTCCGACTTGTAATCGGAAAAAAGCTGGCCTGCCTCTGCCTTCTTCAGGAGCTGGGCAAAGGAGCGCAGCACGAAAGCTCTGGCCGCGTCGTAGCCGGCGTCGAGGAACATCGCCCCGATCACGGCCTCCAGAGCGTCGGCCAGAATAGACGGCTTTTGCCTCCCTCCGGCCAGCTCTTCGCCGTGCCCCAAATACAGGTAGTCGCCCAAATCGCAGGCGGCCGCCACCGCAGCCAGCGAGCGTTCGCAGACCACCAGCGCTCTCGTCTTGGTAAGCCTGCCCTCCGTGCCCTGCGGCAGACGGCGGAAAAGCTCTTCGCCCACGATGGCGTCGAGCAGCGCGTCGCCGAGAAACTCAAGCCGCTCGTTGTCCTGATGACGTGTATTCTTTTCCTTGTTGTAGGAGCTGTGCGTGAGGGCCATTTCCAGCAGACTGCCGTCCCGGAAATGATAGCCCAGCTTTTCTTCCAATGCGTCTAATGCGCGGAAATTTTCTTCCTTAAAATTTGTCATTTTCGCTCAAAGTGATCTCTTCGATTTCCAGGACAGAATTCTGGATGATGTCTACGACCTTTTCCTCTGCATAAGGTACGGCCTTGATGATAGTATTTTTGACAGCGTTGGCATTGGAGGAGCCGTGCATCTTGACGATCGGCCCTCTCACTCCGAGAATCGGCGCGCCGCCGTATTCTGAATAGTCGAATTCCTGCTTCATTTCTCTGATCTTGTCAAGAAGCAGAGCCGCTCCCAGCTTGGCCTTGACGCCGGCTGTAAATCTGGCCTTGAGCGTCTTCATCATCTGCAGGGCCATGCCCTCGGTCAGCTTGAGCAGCACATTGCCCGAAAAGCCGTCCGTCACGATGACGTCGCAGGCTCCGGCCGGCACGTCCCGGCCCTCGACATTGCCGATGAAGTTCATATCGCTCTGCTCGAGCAGGCTGTAGGCGGCCTTGGTCAGCGTCGAGCCCTTGGAAGCCTCCGCGCCGATGTTGACCAGTCCGACCGTCGGGTTCTTACGCCCGAGGACCTTTTCCATGTAGATGTTGCCCATGATGCCGAATTCGAGCAGATTGTTCGGTTTACAGTCGGAATTGGCGCCGGCGTCCACCAGAAGCGAGGCGCGGCCGCCGATGATCGGATAGACGGATGCCAGCGCCGGTCTGTCTATGCCCGGGATTCTTCCAAGAATGAACAGCCCGCCGGCCAGCAGCGCTCCCGTGCTGCCCGCCGAAACGAAGATGTCGCCTTCGCCGTTTTTAACCATGTTGATGCCCTTGACGATCGAAGAGTCCTTCTTTGATCTGACCGCTCTGACGGGCGCTTCCTCGTTGGAAATCACCTCCGTCGCATCGATGATGCTGATCTTCTCTGCCTCATAGCTGTGCTTTTTCAGCTCTGCCGCAAGAAGCTCTTCTTTTCCTATCAGTGCTATGTGATGCGGTATGGCTCTGCTGGCCAGCACTGCGCCCTCGACTACTGCGGCCGGCGCATTGTCTCCGCCCATTCCGTCTACGATGATCTTCATCTTATGTCCTCCTTTGCTGCCGCTCAGGACTTTTGCCGGGCACGGGCAGCCGGCCGGCCTGTCGTCTGAGCGCAAGACATATTTATAGTTATTTTATAATAACACAAAAACATAAAAAAGCCAAGACATATAGCAGTCCGGCTTTAATTCGTGTATAATATTACGGCAAACCTTGCGCACAAGGAGGATAGGACTTTGCAGACAAAACGAAGCAAATACCTGCCGGCGCTGGCGGCGGCTTTTCCCTATACGCTGCCGATCTTTGCCGGTTTCTGGTTTCTCGGCCTTACATACGGCATCTATATGAACGTCAGCGGCTTTTCTTTCTGGTATCCGATGCTGATGAGCCTGACCATTTTCGCCGGCTCCGTCGAATTCGTGACCGTCAACCTGCTGATGGGCTCCTTCAACCCCCTGCAGGCTCTGGTGATGACGCTGATGATCAACGCCCGCCATCTTTTTTACGGTCTCTCGATGCTGGACAAGTTTAAAGGACTGGGTGCCAAGAGGTTCTATCTCATCTTCGGCATGTGCGACGAAACCTTTTCCATCAATTACACGGCCGCCATTCCCAAGGACATAGACCGCGGCGCTTTCATGTTCTGGGTGACTTTTCTCAATCACATGTACTGGTTCACCGGCTCCACGCTGGGCGGCCTCTTGGGCTCGCTCCTGACCTTCGACACCGAAGGGCTCGAATTCGTGATGACCGCCATGTTCACCGTCATTTTTCTGGAGCAGTGGCTCAAGGACCGCGACCACACCAGCGCGCTCCTGGGGCTGACGCTTTCGGCGCTCTGCCTTTTCGCCTTCGGCGCCGAGAGCTTTATCATCCCGGCCATGCTGGCGATTCTGGCCGCGCTGACACTTCTGCGCCGGCCGCTGGAAAGAAAGGAGGCACAGGATGACTTCTCTGACCATAACTGAGCAGATCATCACCGTGGCAATGGTCGTGCTGGGCACGATGATCACACGCTTTCTGCCCTTCCTCATCTTTCCCACGGATAAAACGCCGCCCCGCTACGTTCAGTATCTGGGCCGCTTTCTGCCGGCGGCGGTCTTCGGCCTGCTGGTCGTCTACTGTCTGCGCAACGTGAACTTTCTGGCCGGCAGCCACGGCCTGCCGGAGCTGATCTGCATCGCCTTCGTCGTGCTTTTGCACCTCTGGAAGCGGCAGATGCTCTTATCCATCGCCGGCGGCACGGTCCTCTACATGCTGCTTTTGCAGCTCGTGTTCTGACAGCCGGCAGCGCCGGAGCCCGGCGTTCTGATGCTGATCTGCTGATCCCGCGCCGGGGCCGGAGGCCCCGGCGCAGTCACAGCCAAGAGCTATTCTACCCTGCTAAATCGTCTAAATCACGCCTCGCGGCAGGGGCGCCCCCTACCAAACAGGCGTTTTGCCAGTGGTTTAGCAGGGGCAGCCCCTACCAAACAGCTTATATTCATGTACTTTAGCAGGGGGCGTTCCGCATAAAAACACCGATTATACGATGAAAGTACGTTCAAATTCACCGAAATGGCGCTCTATTGCCTCATTTTCACATTTGCTGCCCCTGCTAAACGTGCTTTGAGATGTGGGTTTAGCAGGGTTTGCCCCTGCTAAAATTTCTTAAACAGATGCCCTGGCAGGTGAAGGCAAATTGCCTCGTCCTGATTCAGCTTTACTTTAACGCACTTTTTTAAAAAACTGCTTGCGCTTTACTTTCCAATATGATATAATGCTATTCGTCGCGGGGCATTAGCGCAGCTGGGAGCGCGTTTGACTGGCAGTCAAGAGGTCAGGGGTTCGAGCCCCCTATGCTCCACCACAACAAACAAGAGACGGTTTTTCGCCGTCTCTTTCTCGTTTTTGTAAGCGCCCCGGGCTCGAACCCGAGAGGGCGCGAGCGTCCGCGATAAGCTCCGGGGGAGCTTATCGCAGCGAGCGGTCCGCAGCCGAGCGAAGCGAGGCAAGGACGCAGCCTGCGAGCAGATCATATTTTAAAAAGCGAAGCAGGCGGTCGTGCCCCCTATGCTCCACCACAACAAACAAGAGACGGTTTTCGCCGTCTCAGATTGTAGACAAACCTCAGACAATTTCACAAATGAAGTTGTCTTTGGGTTTTCGATTGCGGCGGACTTATTATATATCTGATGCGCAATGTGTAATGTGCAATGGGCAATGGGCATTACGCTTCCTTTCTCAACTTTTTTCAAATTCAGCACGTTTCAAGTTGAATTTTGCAAAAAAATTCTCCGCTTTCATGCCAATAAGAGCATCAGCCAGTTGAAAAAAGGAGTATTTTGCCGAGGCGAGCTGCCTGATGGTGCTTTTTCTTTAACACGATTATGGTTTGATTATGCCTAAGAGGCACCTTTCAACTTGCGGACCGGCCAGATTGCAGAAAAGAGAAGAAAATTCCTGCAAAATTCATCTTACGCCATGCGTTTTTTTCAACATAGCGGTGAAAGCTAAAAATCGCAGACAGCGGGCTGTCTGCGGCGAGATTTGTTTGCAGCGGAGTTTGTCTACAGTCTGAAGGGTTTTGCGGCTCGCGCCGCAAAACCCTTCTGCGTGCTGCAGGGATAATATTATATTTACCGCGCCTGCTTTCTTCTGGCGCCAAAATCGGCTGCCGCCGTGAACAGCACATCCGTCGAGGAATTGATCGCAGTCTCGCAAGAATCCTGGATCACGCCGATAATAAAGCCTACGCCTACCACCTGCATGGCCAGGTCGTTGGAAATGCCAAACAGCGAGCAGGCCAGCGGGATGAGCAGCAGCGAACCGCCAGCCACGCCGGAAGCGCCGCAGGCGCAGATCGCCGAAGTAAGACACAGCACCAGCGCCATGCCCAGGTCAACGGAAATGCCGAGAGTGTTGGCAGCCGCCAGGGTGAGCACGGAGATGGTGATGGCTGCGCCGCCCATGTTGATCGTCGCTCCCAGCGGGATAGAAATCGAATATGTATCCTCGTCAAGCCCCAGCTCCTCGCAGAGCTTCATGTTGACAGGAATATTGGCCGCCGAGCTTCTGGTAAAAAATGCGGTGATGCCGCTGTCCTTGAGGCATTTGAGCACCAGCGGATAAGGGTTGCGGCGGATCTTGATGTAGACCAGCAGCGGGTTGATCACCAGCGCGTCAACCAGCATAGTGCCGACCAGAAGCAGAATCAGCTTGCCATAGCCCAGCAGCGTCGAAAGACCGCTGGTCGCAATAGAGTTGAAGACCAGGCCCATAACGCCCAGCGGCGCCAGCCTGATTACCCACCTGACCGCTTTGGACACAGCCTCAGAAATATCGGCAAGCACGTCCTTCGTGCTCTCTGAAGCGTGACGCAGAGCGATGCCAAGCACGATTGCCCAGGCCAGAATGCCGATATAGTTGGCGTTTAACAGAGCGTCGATCGGATTGGCGACGATGCTGAAGATCAGCGTATGCAGTACGTCGCCGATGCCGCCCGGAGGCGCGGTTTCCGCCGCCCCTGCTTCCGGCAGCACCATATCCAGCTTGAAGATGAAGCTGGCAATCACCGCCAGCGTTCCCGCCAGAAAGGTCCCCAAAAGATAGAGAACGATGATCGACTTCATGTTTGTTTTCTGCCCTGCCTTATGGCGCGAAATCGCTGCCATGACCAGGAAAAACACCAACACCGGCGCTACGGCCTTCAGGGCCGATACGAACAGATCCCCCAGGATCGTTATTCCCGAAAGCTGGGTCGGAAACGCCAGCGCCAGAATGATACCGATGATCAGGCCAATAATGATCTGCTTGACGAGGCTCACCTTGTTCCAGGCGGCCAGGATTTTTTTCAACATTATCCACTTACCTTCCTTTCTCCTGCGATTATCTTCTGATAATCCGCATAGTTCTTCCGCAAAAGCTGCGGAATTTTCAGCTCGTACGGACACTTGCTCATGCACGTGCCGCACTCCACACACTTCTCGATCTTCTGCATCTCTGCCTGCCAGTGCTCGCCCAGAAAATCAGCCGCAGGCGAACGACGCACCATCAGCGACATCCGCGCGCACTGATTAATGACGATGCCCTGCGGGCAAGGCATGCAGTAGCCGCAGCCGCGGCAGAAATCGCCGTCAAGCTCTCTGCGGTCCGCTTCGATCAGAGCGGAAAGCTCTTTGTCCAGCGCCGGCGCTTCCTTCATGCAGGAAAGCCACTGCGCCAGCTCCTCCTCGCGCTGGATGCCCCAGATCGGCAGTACGTTGTCAAACTGCGCGATAAAAGCATAAGCGGCGCGATAGTTGTTGATCAGCCCGCCGGCCAGAGCCTTCATGGCGATAAAGCCGACGCCTTTTTCTGCGCAGGCCGCCACCAGCCGGCGCTCTCTGTCCCCGGACAGGTAGCTGAAAGGAAACTGCAGCGTCGCATAGAGGCCGGAAGCCACGCATTCCTCCGCCACACCGATCTTGTGGCAGGTGATGCCGATATTCCTGATCATGCCCTGACGCTTAAAGTCCTCCATCAGCTCATACATGCCGCTGCCATCCCCCGGCGCGATGCACCTGTCTGCCAGATGAAACTGGTAGAGATCAACGTGATCGGTACGGAGGTTTTTCAGCGAGGTTTCAAGCTGCTCCTTCATTTCTTCAGTGTTCTTGGCCATGGTCTTGGTGGCGATGAAGATCTTTTCCCGCACGTCGGAAAGCGCCAGGCCGATCTTTTCCTCGCTGTCGGAATAAGCGCGCGCCGTATCAAAAAAGGTCATTCCGCCCTCATAGGCCGTGCGCAGTATCCGCACCGCCGTTTCCCTGTCGCGCCTCTGGACCGGCAGGGCGCCGAAAGCGTTCTGTGGCGTAATGATGCCCGTTTTGCCTAAAGCTATCATTCTCATGCTCATTCCTCCCCTTACCATAGACCTAAAAGATGCTGCACTAAAAGGCTGATCCCGGTGATGCCCACCCAGCAGCAGGCGCCCATCAAAAGCGGCTTGCCGCCGGTTTTAACCAGCTTGACAATATCGGTGTTGAGACCGATAGCCGCCATCGCCATGACGATGAAAAACTTGCTCAGCTCCTTGAGCGGCGCAAAGACGGCAGTCTCAACTCCCGCAGCAGCCACTGCAGTCGTGATCAGCGAAGCCGCTATAAAATACAGTATAAAGAAAGGAAAGATTTTTTTCAAGCTTAACTTCTGTGCAAGCTGCGCATCCTGCGAGCCGGCCGCAGCGCAAGCCGCGCATCCAGCCCCGCCGGCTACGTTCTGTCCCCGGCGCGCCACTATCAGCGCCAGTATCAGCGTGATCGGGATGATAGCCAGCGTCCTGGTCAGCTTGACGGTCACCGCCTTGTCCAGCGTCTCGCTGCCCAAGGCCCACATGCTGTCCCAGGTCGAAGCAGCCGCCGTCACCGAAGAGGTGTCGTTGACCGCCGTCCCGGCAAAGATGCCAAAGGCTTCGCCCGAGCCGGTGTCAAAGCCGATCGCCGCGCCGAAAGCCGGAAAGATTACCGCCGCCAGCACGTTGAAGAAAAAGATCACCGAGATAGCCTGCGCCACCTCTTCGTCATCGGCACCGATCACCGGCGCCGTGGCCGCAATGGCGCTGCCGCCACAGATCGAAGAGCCCACACCCACCAGCGTCGAGGTGTTGGCCGGAATCTTCAGCCACTTATGCAGGGCAAAGGCGATCAAAAGCGCAGCGCCGATCGTGCAGACGATGATCGGCAGCGACTGCCGCCCGGTATCGAGCACCACGGTCAGATCGAGCCCGAAGCCCAAAAGGACCACGGCCCACTGCAGAATCTTCTTGGCGGTGAACTGAATGCCGGCTGCAAAGACGCCCTTTTCCTTAAAAAAGAGCGTGATCAGCATACCCAGCAGTATCGCGATCACCGGACCGCCGATAACAGGCCAAAGCCGGCCTAAAAGCCAGGCCGGCAGAGCGATCATAAAGCACAATAAAATTCCCTGATAATTCTTTCTGATAAAAGTCATTCTTCCACTATCCTGATATAATCCTTGATGATGCGCACGCACTGCTCGATGCTCACCACGCTGGTGTTGAGACACAGATCGTAGTTGCGCGCGTCGTTCCATTCGCGTCCCGTAAAATACTTGTTGTACTGCGCACGCTCCTTGTCAATCTTTTCGATCATGCGCCGCGCCTGGTCAGCCTCGACTCCGTCGTGCTCCTTGACCCTCTCGATGCACTGCTGCATGTCGGCATAGACGAAAACCTTGACCACGTCGCGCTGATCTCTGAGCACGTAGTGCGCGCAGCGGCCCACGATGATGCAGGGCGCTTCCTTGTCGTGCAGCTCGCGGATGATCTTGGCCTGCAGATTGAACAGGTTCTCGCGCGAGAGAAAATCGCTGCTGTCGGGCGAGGCGATTTCCTGCGAATTGTAGCGGTGAAACAGCCGCCCCTTGTGGGTCTCGTCCGCCAGATTGAACAGCGCCTCGTTTATGCCGCTGTCCTCAGAAGCCTTGCGTATCAGCTCGCGGTCGTAATATTTGATGCCCAGCTCGGCTGCCAGCGCCTTGGCGACAGTCTTGCCGCCGCTGCCGTAGCCTCTTGATATGGTGATAACGTAATTTTTCATTTTTACTCTCCCAGATAAGCCTTCTTGACAGAATCATCGTTCATCAGCTCTTTGGCGTTGCCGCGCAGAGTGATCCGGCCCGTCTCCAGCACGTAAGCCCGGTCTGCTATTTCCAGCGCCTTCTTGGCGTTCTGCTCCACCAGCAGCACCGTCGTGCCGCCGGCCTTGATGTCCCTGATGATGCGAAAGACCTCTTCTACCAGCAGCGGCGACAGCCCCATCGAGGGCTCGTCCATGAGGATGATCTTGGGATCGGACATCAGCGCCCGCCCCATGGCCAGCATCTGCTGCTCGCCGCCGGACAGAGTGCCGGCGATCTGGCGCTTTCTTTCTTCCAGACGCGGAAATCTCTCGTACACCCTGGCCAGCGATTCCTCCACGCCCTTCTTGTCCTTGCGCGTAAAGGCGCCCAGCGTGAGGTTCTTGTACACCGAAAGCTGCTGAAATATCCGCCTTCCCTCTGGCACGTGAGCCATGCCCATCTGTACTATCTTGTGCGGCGGCAGCTTGATGATGTCCTTGCCCATGAACATCACGCTGCCGGCCCTGGCCTTGTGCAGGCCGGTTATCGTATGCAGGGTGGTCGTCTTGCCCGCGCCGTTGGCGCCGATCAGCGCGATGACCTCGCCCTCGTTTACGTCGAAGGAGATCTTCTTGATAGCGTTGATCGCGCCGTAATTGACCTCCAGGTCTCTTATTTCGAGCATCGCCATTTTGCGTATCTCCTTTCCTTATTCGCCCAGATAGGCCTTGATGACCTCCGGATCCTTCAGCACCTTGGCGGTCGGCCCCTGCGCCAGCACGGTACCGAAGTTGAGCACGGTCAGCTCCTCGCAGATTCCCGCAACCAGCCGCATGTCGTGCTCGATCAGGAGGATCGTCATGTCGAAGTGGTCGCGCACGAATCTGATCGTCTCCATCAGCTCCTGCGTCTCGTTCGGGTTCATACCCGCCGCCGGTTCATCCAGAAGCAGCAGCTTGGGCGCGGTGGCCAGCGCTCTGGCGATTTCCAGCTTGCGCTGCTTGCCGTAAGGCAGGTTCGAGGAAAGATAGTCCTTTTCCGCCGCCAGGCCGAAGACCTCCAGAAGCTCCAGCGCTTTTTCGTTCATGGCCTTTTCCGTGCGGAAATAGGCCGGCAGCCGGAAGACGCCCGTCGCAGCCGCATATCTGTAATCATTATGCAGTCCCACCTTGACGTTGTCAAGCACGCTCAGCTGCGAAAAGAGCCTGATGTTCTGGAAAGTACGGGCGATGCCCTTCTTGTTGATCTCGATGGTGCTGCAGCCCGTCAGCTTTTCTCCGTCGAGGAAGAAATTGCCGCTGGTCGGCTTATATACGCCCGTCAGGAGGTTGAAGACCGTGGTCTTGCCCGCTCCGTTAGGGCCGATCATGCCGTAAAGCTGCCCCTTTTCGATGGTGAGGCTGAGCCCGTCGACAGCCTTTAGACCGCCGAAGGAAATTCCCAGGTTCTTGGTTTCAAGCATCGCTGTCATCTCAGCTCACCTCCTTCTGCTTTCTGCTACGGCCGGAAAGCTGGGCGCTCAGACCGCCGAAAAGCTTGTTCTTGTAATAGCTCAGCTGCTCGTTGTTGTTGACCAGCATCATCACGATGAGGATGATCGCGTAGATCAGCATCCTGTAGCTGTCCAGGCCTCTGAGAAGCTCCGGCAGCGCCGTGAGGATCACCGCCGCGATCACCGAGCCGCGCATGCTGCCGATGCCGCCCAGCACTACGAACACCAGGATCAGGATCGAATAGTTGTAGTCGAACTTGATCGCCGACAGCGAAGCCAGGTTATGCGAATAGAGCGCGCCTGCCACGCCGGCAAAGAAAGCCGAGAGCGCAAAGGCGATCAGCTTGTACTTGGTGATGTTGATGCCGGTCGCTTCCGCGGCGATGCGGTTGTCCCTGATCGCCATGATCGCCCGGCCCGTCCGCGAGTTGACGAGATTCTGCACCACGATCAGGGTGATGAAGATCAGCACGAAGCCGATGATATAAGTCGAATCCTTCGGCGTGCCGGTGATGCCCATGGCTCCGTTGATGTAGACTTCGCTGCTTGCCGCGTCTATTTCCATCGCGTTGTAGGCATCCACGCCCAGCGCCACATGCAGGCCGCCTGCGTCCGTCACCACGTAGAGATTGTTGACGATATTCTTGATGATTTCGCCGAAAGCCAGCGTCACGATCGCCAGATAGTCTCCCCTCAGTCTCAGCACCGGAATGCCGACGAGAATGCCGACGATCCCGGCCGCCACGCCGCCGAGCAGAAGCGCGAGCGGAAAGCGCAGCAGGGCCGCATCCATCGAAGCTGCCGTCATCACCGAAAAGAGGCTGCCGACAAAAGCGCCCACGCACATAAAGCCCGCATGTCCCAGGCTCAGCTCGCCAAGGATGCCGACCGTCAGATTGAGGGAGACCGCCAGGATCACGTTGACGCAGATCGGTACCAGGATGCCCTGAAAGAGATTTGAGGCCATGCCCGTCTCCGTATAGACGATGCAGAAAACGAACATCAGCGCCACTATGATATAGGTCACGGTGTTGTTCCGTGTAGCCTTGTTAAGCTCCTTGAATTTTTTCATCGCCGCCACCTACACTTTCTCCGCCATCTTGCGGCCCAGGATGCCCGTCGGCTTGATGAGCAGGACGAGGATGAGCACGCCGAAGACGATCGCATCGGAAAGCTGCGAAGAGATATACGCCTTGCTGAGGTTCTCTATCACACCCAGCAGGATGCCGCCGATCATCGCTCCCGGTATCGAACCGATACCGCCGAAGACTGCGGCCACGAAAGCCTTGATGCCCGGCATCGCGCCCGTATACGGGCTGATCTGCGGATAGGCTGAGCAGAGCAGCAGGCTGGCTACCGCCGCCAGTGCCGAGCCGATGGCAAAGGTCAGCGAAATCGTGCTGTTGACGCTGACGCCCATCAGCTGCGCCGCTCCTCTGTCCTCAGCCACAGCCTGCATGGCTGCGCCCGGCTTGGTATAGCGCATGAAGAGCATCAGGGCGATCATGATCACGATCGTCACGCATATGGTTACCAGCGTCACGCCGGTGACCGTCAGTCCTTCCGTGATCTCCCAGTCCGGCACCTCAATCAGAACCGGAAAGCTCTGCGCCGCCGAGCCGAAGATCAGCAGAGCCGCATTCTGCAGCAGATAGCTCACGCCGATCGCCGTGATCAGCACCGCCAGCGGCGTCGCGTTTCTCAGCGGCTTATAGGCGACCTTCTCGATCACCACGCCCAGCACGGTGCAGACGATGATGCCGCAGACGATCGCCACCAGCGGCGAAGTGCCCGCCGAGCTGACAGCTGTGAACATGACGAAGCCGCCGATCATGATAACGTCGCCATGCGCGAAATTCAGCATCTTGGCAATGCCGTACACCATCGTATAGCCCAGCGCTATCAGGGCATAGACGCTGCCGAGACTGATCCCGCTTATCAAATATGACAGAAAATTCATAACTGATACCTCGTTCAAATTCTATGCGGCGACAAAGACGCCGCAAGAGGGCCGCTATGCTGAATGCCGGCCCTCTTTAGCTTTTAAAATCTATACTGCCTATACTGCGGAATAAGCGCCGTCCTTGATAACCATGGCCTTAGGCTCCTTGGTCGGTTCGCCGGAAGCGTCCCAGGTCATGCTGCCGGTCACGCCGTCTACGGTGATCTCGGTCATCGCTACCTTCAGAGCTTCGCACAGATCGCTGACGCTCATATCAGGAGTGGCGTCTGCATGCTCGATGGCCGCCTTGATGATATAAATAGCGTCATAGGCGTCAGCCGCAAACTGCGTCGGTACCAGTCCGTCGTAGGCGGCCTCGTAATTCTCGGTAAAGGTCTTTGACTTTTCTTCTTCCGAATCAGGGGCGAACGGTGTCAGCAGCATCACGCCTTCTGCCAGGTCAGCGCTGTCGCCCAGCTGCGGAATAACTCCGTCCAGACCGTCGCAGCCGAAGAAGGTAACGTCAAGACCGATCTGGTCAGCCTGCGTGAGAATCAGCGCGGCCGGTTCGTAATATACAGGCATGAAGAGGATGTCAGCACCGCTCTCCTTGATCTTCTGCAGCTGTACGGTAAAGTCCGTCTTGGCATCCTTGGTGAAAGCCTCGGCGGCTACCACTTCAACGTCCTTGGCTTCTGCCTCGGCGGCAAACTTCTCATAGATGCCGGCCGAATAAACGTCGGACGAGTCGTAAATCGCCGCTACCGTCTGACCGGCGAAGTTTTCAGCCATGTAGTCGGCTGCGCCGATGCCCTGGTTAGGATCGCTGAAGCATACTCTGAAAGCATTGTCCCCGGCGATCGATTCCACCGCCGAGCCGGATGGCGTCAGCTGGAACATGTTGTCTCTGCTGGTCTCCGCCACTACAGCCGCACAAGGCTGGCTGGTAACGGTGCCCATCAGGATCTGGATGTCCTTGTCCTTGAGTGCGTTATAGGCGTTAACGGCCTTCTCAACGTCGCCTTCGTCATCCTGCCACTCGAATCTGATCGGTACGCCGTTGATGCCGCCGGCCTCGTTGATCTCCTTCACCGCCAGCTCCGCGCCGTTCTTTACGGACTGGCCGTATGTAGCGTTGGTGCCGGTCGTCGGCCCGATACCGCCGATGACGAATTCTTCTCCGTTGCCGGCGCTGCTGCTCTTATCGTCGCCGCCGCAGCCGGTCAGCGCCATGGCGGCCATCAGCACCACCATGGCTGAAACAGCAAATTTTTTCAGCAAGCTTCTCTTCTTCATTTTTTCTCCTCCTCATAACAAAAGCCTGCGATCTGGTCGCAGGCTATCTTTTAGGCACACTTCCGGCTCTTCTTGGCCGGTACTGAGGGAAAATGTCATGCGCTCTTCTTGTGCTCGCCTGCAACCAAATAAGCATTATCGCTAATGACACCCGCCACCGTAATGACGGCTGTGATAATGCTAATGACCGCTAGGCTGATGATCGCATAAAAGCTCATGACAGCAGTTCCTTTCTTAATGTGATAGTACGATATTACCACACGCACGCAGAGGCTGTCAACACAATTTTTGTATTTTATCAAAAAACTCGTTTATTTTTTGTTTTTGTGCACAACGGCGGGCGGGAGGCGCGGGAAGGCGGCAGGTCGACTCCCCGCGCCTGCGGCGCCGAAAGCGCGGGGAGGCGCGGGGTTGCGCGGGTTGCGTCGGCGCGGGAAGGCGGCCGCGCGAGGTGCGATTCGGCCGATGTTGGCTTTTTGCCAGCAGGATACAGAAACAGACAACGATTTTGGAGAAATCTGTTGTCTGAAATCACATATTGCTTTCAAAAAGCCAACATCGGCCCCCATATGACCGAAAAATGGATGAAAATGGAAGGAAATGTTGGCTTTTTGCGGCGCCAAAGCCAAAACAGACAACGCCGGCTGCCAATGCCATTTCGCACTATGTTGTAATTAAAGAGCGAACTTGCTTTTTATTACAACATTTTCGCGCTGAACCGCACCCACACAGGCAGCAAAAACAGCCGATGTTGTATTTTTCAAAGAAAGCTGCACTGGTTACAACATTTTGGTTGTAATTACGTCAGGAATTGCAAGACATTACAACATTCACCTTTAACCGAAGCGTAAGCCGGCAGCCAAACAGACAGCCATGAAATTGCCCGGGTTTGCAGGCAGTATAAAAGGAGCCGCGGGCGATGCGATTTGCACGTGCCCGCGGCTCCTCTGTTGCGCGCGCCCGCGGGTATCCGCCCGCGGGCGCGGCGTGCTACTCGACCGGTACTACCCAGCCGCGCTTGTCCTCGACTGCGCCGGTCTGGATGCCGTACAGCTCGTCATACAGCTTCT
>CALWNX010000072.1 GCA_944382925.1 uncultured Clostridia bacterium
TCAATTATCTGTTTGGCACTGTGAGCGAGAAGGAGCTTCCTTTCAAGGAGGACACCGTCAAGGGTTCGCAGTTCAAGCAGCCGCTGATGGAATTCTCCGGAGCCTGTCCGGGCTGCGGCGAGACTCCGTACGCCAAGCTGATCACTCAGCTGTTCGGCGAGAGGATGTACATCGCCAACGCGACCGGCTGCTCCTCGATCTGGGGCTGCTCGGCTCCGGCTACGCCGTACACCGTCAACAAGGAAGGACGCGGTCCTGTCTGGGCCAACTCGCTGTTTGAGGACAACGCTGAGTTCGGACTGGGCATGGCGCTTTCCGTTCACACGCGCAGAAACGAGCTGAAGACCGTAGTCGAAAGACTGCAGGATACGCTCGGCGTACCGGCCAAGGCATGGCTTGCCACCTTCGATGACGCCAAGCTGGCAGGCAAGACCGGCGAGGCTCTGGTTGAGGCCTGCAAACCGCTGGCCGCAAGCAACGCCGACGCCAAGTACGTTATCGACAATCAGGATATGCTCATCAAGCCTTCGATGTGGATCTTCGGCGGCGACGGCTGGGCATACGACATCGGCTACGGCGGACTTGACCACGTGCTGGCTTCGGGCGAGAACGTAAACATCATCGTCTTCGATACCGAAGTTTATTCCAATACCGGCGGACAGTCCTCCAAGGCTACGCCTATCGGCGCGGTCGCCAAGTTTGCTGCTTCCGGCAAGGCCGTGAAGAAGAAAGACCTGGCGCAGATCGCCATGGCTTACGGCTACGTATACGTTGCTCAGGTAGCGATGGGCGCTAACCCTGCCCAGACGCTGCAGGCCATCAGAGAGGCCGAGGCCTATGACGGACCGTCGATCATCATCGCCTACGCTCCTTGCATCAACCACGGTGTCAAGGCCGGCATGAACAAGGCGATGGCCGAGATGAAGCACGCCGTGCTTTCCGGTTACTGGAATCTGCTCAGATACAATCCTGATCTGGCCAAGGAGGGCAAGAACCCGCTTTCGCTGGACAGCGGCGTAGCGACTGAGAACTACAGAGACTTCATCATGGGTGAGGTAAGATATAATTCCCTGAAGCTCAAATTCCCTGACAGAGCCGAGAAGCTCTTCAGCGAGGCGGAGCGCATGTCAAAGGAGAGATACGAAACTCTGCTGACGCGCAAGAAGAGCCTGGACGAATATGAGAAGCTGGAAAAAGCAGATAAGCTGGATAACTAGGAAAGGAGGGTGAACGAGATGAAAATGTTTGAAATAACTTACAAAAGAAGGCTTAATTCCAACATGGTATGGCTCAAGGTCTATGCGCCTTTAGTAGCCAGGAAAGCAAAGCCGGGTCAGTTCATCATCCTTCGTACCGACGAATACGGTGAGAGGATTCCTCTCACCATGGCCGGTCATGAATCCGCGGAAGGAACGATTGACCTGATATACGCCGCTGTGGGCAGAACCACCATGCTGATGGATCAGATGGAGGTGGGCGACTGCTTCGCCGACGTCGTTGGCCCGCTCGGCAAGCCGACCCACATGGAGGGCCTCAAGAGAGTCTGCGTCGTTGGCGGCGGTACCGGCAACGCGCTGGCTTATCCGCTGGCGACCGGCATGAAGAAGGCCGGCGTCGAGGTGGACATGATCGAAGGCTTCAAGACCAAGGAACTGGTCATCCTTGAGGATGAATTCAGAGCCGGCGTCGACAGGCTGTATGTCGTTACCGATGACGGCAGCTACGGCGAAAAAGCCTTCACCACCGACAAGCTGAAACAGCTCCTGGATGCGGGCAATGTATATGACGAAATCGTCGCCGTCGGTCCGCCGATGATGATGAAGTTCGTATGCCAGATCGCCCAGGACTATGGCATCAAATCTATCGCTTCCCTGACCGCCTACATGATCGACGGCACGGGAATGTGCGGAGGCTGCCGCTGCAACATCGGCGGTGAAGATAAATTCGTATGCGTAGACGGACCTGAGTTCGACGGCTCGCTGGTAGACTGGGATGAGCTGATCAAGAGGAGCAACTACTACAAGGATCAGGAAGCCGAGGACAGGGCGCATGTTTGCCGCTTGACGGGAGGTGTTCGTTACAATGATTAATCTGATCAAAGAGAAAAACCCGATGCCTGAACAGGCGCCTGACATCAGAAATAAGAATTTCCTGGAGGTAGCGGAGGGCTACACCGAGGAAATGGCCGTAAACGAGGCCATGAGATGCCTCAAGTGCCGCAAGAAGCCGTGCATGGCCGGCTGTCCGGTAATGGTCAAGATTCCTGACTTCATCGCCAAGGTGGCAGAAGGCGAATTTGAAGAGGCTTATCAGATCATAAGCGAGACCAGCTCCCTGCCTGCTATCTGCGGCCGCGTATGCCCGCAGGAGACGCAGTGCGAGGGCAAATGCGTCAGAGGCGTCAAGGGCGAGCCGGTTGGCATCGGCCGTCTGGAAAGATTCGTCGCCGACTGGCATGCCGCCAACTACGGCGATGAGGAGATCAAGCCTGTAGAAGGCAACGGCCACAAGGTTGCCGTGATCGGCGCCGGCCCTGCGGGTCTGGCCTGTGCCGGCGACCTCGTGAACAAGGGATATGAGGTGACGGTATTCGAGAGTCTGCACAAGACGGGCGGCGTGCTGGTATACGGCATTCCTGAATTCCGTCTGCCGAAGAAGATCGTCGCCGAAGAGGTTGCCAAGCTGGAGGCCAAGGGCGTCAAATTTGTGACCGACGCTATCGTCGGCCGCGCGATCACTGTCGACGAGCTGATGGAAGAAGAAGGCTTCGAGTCCGTCTTCATCGGTACCGGCGCAGGTCTGCCGGCGTTCATGAAGATTCCGGGCGAAAACCTGCTCGGCGTCTGCTCGGCCAACGAGTACCTGACCCGTATCAATCTGATGAAGGCTTATCTGCCTGAATACGATACACCGATCCAGCATGCCAAAAAGATCGCTGTCGTAGGCGGCGGCAACGTGGCCATGGATGCAGCCAGATGCGCGATGCGCATGGGCGCGGAAAAGGTCTACATCATCTATCGCCGTTCCGCCGAGGAAATCCCGGCCAGAGCCGAGGAAATCCACCACGCCGTGGAGGAGGGCATCGACTTCAGATACCTGACCAATCCTGTCGCGGTCAAGGGCGACGAGAGCGGCCATGTCTGCGGCATCGAATGTGTAAAGATGGAGCTCGGCGAGCCTGACGCCTCCGGCAGAAGAAGGCCGGTTGAGATCAAAGGCTCCAACTTCGTGCTCGACGTGGACTGCGTGATCATGGCCATCGGCACCAAGCTCAACACCCTAATCCTTGATACCACCAAGGATCTGGCCGCCAACAGCAAGGGCGGCATCGGCACCGGCGATGACGCGGCCACCAACCGTCCCGGCATCTTTGCCGGCGGCGACGCCGTAACAGGCGCGGCCACCGTAATCAAAGCCATGGGTGCCGGCAAGGTAGCTGCCGCCGGCATCGACGACTACCTGAGCAAATAAAATCGCTTTCCGCCGGCGCAGGTGCCCGCGCCGGCTTGCTTGGCCGGCCTCCGCGCCGGCTTGCAAAGCGACTAGGACCCCGGGGATTATCTCCGGGGTCTTTTGTGTGCCTGGGCGTGCTGCGCGCCTGGTGTGAGTGCTGCGCGCCTCGGGACAGGATTTTTCCCTCGTTTATCATAATTCAGCAGCCTTGAGGGAAGAGAGGACAAAAAATTCTCCTCTAATTATTTGGAACCCGACCCAAAAGGGAATACCCCGCTGCTTGCGCAAGTTGCTTCCTCAACTAGCTTCCTCAAGTTGCTTTCTCAACCAAAGCAAAAATACAGACGTCTCAAGATGAATTTTGCAAAACTTTTCTTCTCTTTCGGGCTTAAAAGCATAGTCGCAAGTTGAAAACGCCCTCGCACACGTGTAAAAAGTCCTCATTATTCTTGCTCTAAGCCTTAATTCCATCTAAAAACAAAGAAGCTCATGGCCTTTTCAACTTGGCAGAGCTTCATTTTCTATATAAGCGGTGAATAATTTTGCAAAATTCATCTTGCAGGGCTGCGATAACCAAAAAAGTGGAGAAAGCAAAATAATGCTGCGTCCCGGCGCCCCGACGTATCGAAATGCCATCGTCCCGGCGCCCCAACGCCCGGGCGCCGGATTTTGCCATATGTGAAAGCGCCTGCTAGCCAGATTTTCCCTTTCGAGCGGCTCTGAAAATTGTTTGAGAATAATTTTTTGTCCTCCCTTCCCTTGGGGCATGAAAATAGTCTTGTTAGAGGAGAAATTCCTGTCCTATGCGAAAAGCCCCAATCTGCGGCCGGGCCGGCGAGGCAGGCGGCCGGCAAGTCAGGGCCGGCGAGGCAGGCGGCGGGGCCGAAAACAGCTTTCCGTAGCTCTTGAAGCAGGCGGGCAATTATGATAAGATAGACCCATGTACAGGATATACATGATAGAAGATGACAGGGGAATAGCGGAGGCCGTCGCAGCGCAGGCCGCGATGTGGGGACTTGAGGTCAGGCAGACGGAGAACTTTCAGAATGTGATGCCGGAATTCGCGGACTTCAATCCGCATCTGGTGCTGATTGACATCGGCCTGCCGTTTTTTGACGGTTATCACTGGTGCAGCGAGATTCGCAAGGTGTCAAAGGTGCCGGTGATCTTTATTTCCTCGGCGGCTGACAACATGAACATCGTCATGGCCATGAACATGGGCGCAGATGATTTTATCGCCAAGCCCTTTGACAGCAGCGTGCTGATGGCCAAGATCCAGGCCATGCTCAGGCGCAGCTACGACTTTGCCCAGTCGGCGCCGCTTCTGGAGCACAGAGGCGCGATCCTCGATACCGGCAGCAATGTATTGCTCTACAAAGACGAAAAGATCGAGCTGACCAAGAACGAATACCGCATCCTGCTAACGCTCATGAGCGGCAAGGGCAAGGTCATAAGCCGCGAGAAGCTGATGGAGGCGCTGTGGCAGACGGACAGCTTCGTCGACGAAAACACGCTCACCGTCAACGTCGGCCGCCTGCGCAAGAAGCTCGAAGCCGCGGGTTTGCACGACTTTATTAAAACTAAATTTGGTGTGGGATATATCATAGAATAAATGGAAGATCAGGGAAAAGGAAAATTCATCAAAGCGTATCTTAAGCACAAAAAGCTGGAAGCCGGCCTGCTGCTGCTTTTTTGTGCGGTCTTTGCCCTGACCTTTGCGCTTTATCATCTGCCGCTGGCTGCAGTAGCCTATCCGACCCTGCTGTGCCTGCTGGCCGGCAGCGCCGCCCTGATTTTCAGCGCTTTCAAGGCTTATGAGGCGCACAGAGAGCTGGTGAGGCTGAGCAGCCTTTCGGCGGAGCTGATTCGCGATCTGCCGCCGCCCTCGTCTGCGCTGGAAGAAGATTATGCGCGCCTGACGGAGCTTCTGTGCGCGGGCCACAGGCAGCTTGCCAGTAGCCTTGATCGCCGCTACCGCGATATGATCGATTACTATACAATGTGGGCGCATCAGATCAAGACGCCGATCGCTTCCATGCGTTTGCAGATCCAACAGGAGGATTCGGAATTCGCCCGCCGCATGTCGGCCGAGCTTTCGCGCATCGAACAGTATGTGGAGATGGTGCTGGCCTTTCTGCGCCTGGACGCGGATTCGAGCGATTATGTGATCAGAGAATGCGACGTCGATGAGATCATCAGGCAGGCGCTGAAAAAGTTTTCCGGCGAGTTTATCAGCAGAAAGCTTACGCTCAGCTACGAGCCGCTCATGCTAAAGGTGGTGACGGACGAAAAATGGCTTTCCTTTGTCATCGAACAGCTGCTTTCCAACGCGCTCAAGTATACGGCCAGCGGCGGCATTACCATCAGTCTTGAGCAGCCGGCCACCTTGTGCATCCGCGATACCGGCATCGGCATCGCCGCCGAGGATCTGCCGCGCGTCTTTGAAAAAGGCTATACGGGGTATAACGGGCGCAGCGACAAGCGGGCCAGCGGAATCGGCCTTTATCTGTGCCGGCGCATATGCTATAACCTCGGCCACGCCATCAGCATTGAGTCTGAGGCCGGCTGCGGCACGGTCGTCAAGCTCGATCTGGCGCAGAAAAGCTTACAATTTTGTTAGAAATGAAAGCGGTATTGTAAGCCGATGTCATGGCGGTCAGGCCGCTTTTTTGTTATCATCAGGATAGAAAAACAAAAGGGGGCTTTTAAAAATGAGTATTTTGGAAGTAAACAACCTGCGAAAGGTTTATACCACCCGCTTCGGCGGCGCCAAGGTGGAAGCGCTGAAAAATGTCAGCTTCAGCGTGGAGGAAGGCGAATACGTGGCCATCATGGGCGAGTCGGGCTCGGGCAAGACTACCCTGCTCAATATTCTGGCCGCGCTCGACAAGCCGACCGGCGGCAGCGTGATCCTGGACGGCAGGGATCTGGCTTCTATCAAGGAGTCTGACATTTCTGCCTTCCGCCGCGACAATCTCGGCTTCGTCTTTCAGGATTTCAATCTGCTGGATACATTTTCGCTGGCAGACAATATCTTTCTGCCGCTGGTGCTGGCAGGCAAGACGTACAAGGAAATGAGCGGGCGGCTCAAGCTGATCGCTTCCAGGCTGGGGATTTCAGAGCTCTTGCGCAAATATCCGTATGAGGTATCAGGGGGACAAAAGCAACGTGCGGCAGTCGCCAGAGCTCTGATTACCAACCCTCGCCTGATCCTGGCCGACGAGCCGACCGGCGCGCTGGATTCCAAGTCGACCGACGAGCTGCTGGCGCTCTTTCGTCAGATCAATGAAAACGGGCAGACCATTCTCATGGTCACTCATTCCGTCAAGGCGGCCAGCAATGCCGGTCGCGTGCTGTTCATCAAGGACGGCGAAGTATTTCACCAGATCTATCGCGGCGAGGGCGGCAGCCAGCAGATGTACCAGAAGATCGCTGACACCCTGACGATGCTGCAGGCGGGTGGTGAGAGAAAATGAGGACGGGCTTTTATGCGAAGCTGGCGCTGACCGGCATGAAGAAGAACAAGCGCTTTTATCTGCCCTATATCATGACCTGCGTGCTGATGGTGATGATGGCCTATATCGTCAGGTTCCTCGCCGTCACCCCGGTCTTCGCGGAAATGCCGGGCGCGGCCTCGCTGCAGGCGATGCTGAGCATGGGCTGGGGCATCATCACGGCCTTTGCGGTGATCTTTCTCTTTTACACCAATTCGTTCATCATGCGCCGGCGGCGGCGCGAATTTGGGTTGTACAATATCCTCGGTATGGATAAGCTCAACATCGGCCGCCTGCTGATGTGGGAAACGCTGATTACGGCGCTGGTTTCGCTGGCGCTTGGACTGGGGCTTGGCGTTGTGCTTTCCAAGCTGGCTGAGCTGGCGCTGGCCAACGCCATGAAGGGCGTGGTGACGTATACGATTTCCCTCTCCTATGAAGCGATGGCTTCCACGGCGCTGGCGTTTCTGGCGATCTTTGCCTTTCTGCTTTTGTGCGCGCTCGTGAGACTGCGCCTGCAGGATCCGATCGCGATGCTGCAAAGCGAGAATGTGGGTGAAAAGCCGCCCAGAGGCAACTGGCTGGTGGCGCTTCTGGGGCTTGCTGCTCTGGCATGGGCCTATTATATGGCAGTTTCCATCAAGGATCCGCTTTCGGCGCTGATCTGGTTCTTTGCCGCGGTGCTGATGGTGATCGTGGCCACCTATCTGCTGATGATCTCAGGCTCGGTGGTGCTGTGCCGTCTGCTGAAAAAGAACAAGAAATATTATTACAAGGCGGCGCATTTCGTGTCTGTTTCTTCGATGGCCTATCGCATGAAAAGAAACGGCGCCGGGCTGGCTTCGATCTGCATTCTCGCCACCATGGTGCTGGTGATGATCGCCTCGACCTCCTGCCTGTATTTCGGCGCTGACGACGCGCTCAGTGCCAGGTATCCGCGCGATGTCAACGCGAGCGTAAGCTTCCCTTCTGCCGGCGTGATGGATGAGGAGATGATCGGCGGACTGCGGGAGACGATCGCCGAGCTGACGGAGGAAGCCGGGGCGCAGCCGGAAAACGTGCTGGATTACAGATATGCCACCGTGACCGGCCTGCTTTCGGAGGAGGGCGTCATCGAGCTCGACATAGAAGCGTACTCGGCCTTCGCTCTCGATACTTATGATGATCTGTACGCTTTTTATTTCGTGCCGCTTGCGGATTATAACGCCATGACGGGAGACTCGCTTGCCCTGGCGCGGGACGAGGCCATGATCTATATCAACAGAGGCAGCTTTGCGGACGACGCTTTGCGCTTTTCTGACGGCACGACCATCAAGATCGCCGGCACGCTCGACGATTTTATCGCCAATCCCGGCGCTTCGGCTGATATTACGACGGCTGTGTTCGTGGTGACGAACGATTTTACCGCGGTGACGACAAAGCTTGAAGCCAGCGCTTCGTATGCCGGCTTCGGCTGGGAATACGACTTCGATGCTGAGCTTGGCGCGGCCGGGCAGATCGCGCTCAAGGACGAGATTGATGAGGCCGGCCGGAGCCTGGGCGCAGAGCAGGGTGCCTTCGTCTTCAGCTGCGAGAGCCTGGCTGAAAACAGAGATGACTTTTACGGCATGTTTGGCGGCCTGCTCTTTCTGGGCGTGATGCTGAGCATCGTCTTCATCATGGCGGCGGTGATGATCATCTACTACAAGCAGATCTCCGAAGGCTACGAAGATCAGGCCCGCTTTGACATCATGCAGAAGGTGGGCATGACCAGGCGCGACATCAGGCGCAGCATCAATTCGCAGCTCCTGACGGTGTTCTTCCTGCCGCTGGTGCTGGCGGGAGTGCATCTGGCCTTTGCCTTTCCGCTGCTGCAGAAAATGCTCCTGCTCTTCAACGTGCTCAATGTCAGACTGCTGATTCTGACGACGAGCGTCAGCTTCCTGATCTTTGCGGTGTTCTATGTGATAGTGTACCGCTTTACGGCCGGCGCCTATTACAGGATCGTGGCCGGGCGGGAATAGGCGGTGGCATGCCGGTAGGTGCCTGCCGCTGGTCAAGGTTCCACAGTTCTGCCGACCGCCTGTGCCAACGACCGCCTGCCGCCCCTGCTAAAGCGGGAAAATCGCGGCATTTAGCAGGGGAGACCCCTGCTAAACGCAGGCAAACCACCTCTGTTAGCAGGGGTAGCCCCTGCCAGAAGCAGTTTTACGACCGCCGCCGGTAGGGGTGATTACGCGGAGATTTTGCCTGTTTTGCCGGGCACGAGCGTAATATCGCCGTGCGGACAGGCCAAAAGACGCTGAAGAGGCAAACGGGGGCATAAACGTCCCCTGCTAAACAAACTTAAATAAACAAATTAGCAGGGTCAGCTCCTGCTAGACAAGTTCAAATATGCAAATTAGCAGGGGTACCCCCTGCTAATTTTTCATAATCTGGCGATCTGGTAGGGGCGCAGCTCGCGCTATTGCTGCCGTCGCCGCCGGCCGCCGCCACTATTGCTGCCGTCGCCTTTAACCCCTGACGCTGTCGATGATTTCCTGAATCTGCTCACGGCAGGCACCGCATTTGTTGCCGACGTTGAGCTTTTCGCAGATTTCCTTCAGATCGGTCAGGCCGCTTTCTCTGATAAAGTCCTCGATCTCGCCGCGGGTGACGTGGCGGCAGAGGCACGTTTCATATTCTCTGGAATTAGGATCCATGTTAAACCTCCTTATACTTTTTACCGTTACGTAACCAGTATATCACTTTTAATCGAAGGATAAAAGTGGTATAATAACAAGCAGCAAGATCATATAAGAAAAGGGATGATAAAATGATAAAGGTAGATATTTTTTCCGGCTTTCTGGGCGCAGGCAAGACGACGCTGATCAAAAAGCTGATCGAAGAAGCCTACAAGGGCGAGAAGGTCGTCCTCATCGAGAACGAATTCGGCGAGATCGGCATCGACGGCGGTTTTCTGAAGGATTCGGGCGTGCAGATCAACGAGATGAATTCCGGCTGCATCTGCTGCAGCCTGGTAGGCGATTTCGGCAAAGCGCTCAGGCAGGTAGTGGCAGAATTTGCGCCTGAACGCATCCTCATCGAGCCCTCAGGTGTCGGCAAGCTCAGCGACATCATCGAGGCGGTCGAAAACCTTCATCTGGAAAATGTCAAGCTTAACGGCTTTACCACGGTGGTAGACGCCGGCAAGGCTAAGATATACATGAAAAACTTCGGCGAGTTCTTCAACAATCAGGTTGAGCATGCCAGCTCCATCATTCTCAGCCATACGGCCCGGCTGAGCGAGGAAAAGCTGCAGCAGGCGGTTGCGCTTTTGCGCGAGCATAATCCGCAGGCGGTGATCATTACCACCGACTGGGACAAGCTCAGCGGACAGCAGATTCTGGCGGCCATGGAGCGCAGAGACACGATCGAGGCAGCGCTTGAGCATCTCGCACACGAGCATGACGACCACGATCACGAACACTGCGAGCACGATCATCATCACGACCACGACCACCATGATCACGACCACGACCACGACCATCATCACGACCACGACCACCATGATCATCACGACCACGACCACTGCGACCACGAGCATCATCACGACCATCACCATCATCACGCCGACGAGATCTTCGACAGCATCGGCGAGGAGACGGCCAGAAAATACAGCAGTGAAGAGATCGAAAACGCGCTGCAGGCGCTGGGCGACCAGCAAAAATACGGCCTCGTGCTCAGAGCCAAGGGCATCGTCGAAGGCACGGACGGTCAGTGGATACATTTCGACTACGTACCGGGCGAGGCCGACGTGAGAAAAGGTAGCGCCGAGGTCACCGGCCGCCTGTGCGTGATCGGCTCCGGCCTCGATCAGCAGGCGATCGCACAGCTCTTCGGGCTTTAGCGGGCAGGAGGCGTTAAATCAATGGCACTGATGAGAGAAATACCGGTCTATCTGTTCACCGGCTTTCTGGAAGCCGGCAAGACCACCTTTATTCAGGAAACGCTGGAAGATCCGCAGTTCAACGACGGCGAACGCACCCTGATCCTTCTGTGCGAGGAAGGCGAAAGAGAGCTGGCGCCGATCAGATTTGCCGCTTCCAACGTCAAGATCGTCAAGCTGGAGGACGAAGAAGAGCTGACGGAAGAATATCTGCGCGAGCTGGCGCAGGAATACAAGATCGAGCGCGTGATCGTCGAATACAACGGCATGTGGCTTCTGGACAGCTTCTATACGGCCATGCCTGAAAACTGGCGCGTCTATCAGGAAATGACCTTCGCCGACGCGCGGACCTATCTGACCTACAATGCCAACATGCGCAATCTGACGGTCGATAAGCTCAAATCGCCGGAAATCGTGGTCTTCAAGAACTTCGACGATCAGACGGACAAGATGGACTACCACAAGATCGTCAGAGTGATCAACAGGAGATGTCAGATCATCTACGAATACGACGAGCAAAGAGCGGAATTCGACGACATCGAGGATCCGCTTCCGTACGACCTGAGCGCACCAGAAATCGAGATCAGCGACAAGGATTACGCGATCTGGTACACCGACATGAACGAAGAAGAAGAAAAATATTACGGCAAGATCCTGACCATCAAAGGGCGCTCGCTTCTGGGCGGAGGGCTGGACGACGACGAATTCGTGATCGGACGGCACATCATGACCTGCTGTATCGAAGACATCCAGTTCGGCGGTCTGGTCGCCAAATACGACAAGGCGCAGGAGCTTGAGCATGGCGGCTGGGTACGCATGACCGCCAGGGTGGAGAAAGAATTCAACCACATGTACGAGAGCGAAGGCCCGGTCTTCCACGTCATCAGCGTCGAAAAGGTTGAGGCGCTCAAAGAGGATGTGGCCACTTTCTATTAAACTGTTTTTACCGTTAACTGTTGTCACGCTTATCAGGAGGGGAAAATGAGGAAAACGAAGATCGTCTGCACACTGGGGCCGTCATCGTCCGACGAAAAAACGATGGAGGCCATGCTGAAAGCCGGTATGAACGTAGTGCGGCTCAACTTTTCGCACGGAACGCACGAAGAACACCAAAGGACCATCGAGCGCTTCCGCCGCGTGCGGGACAGGCTGGGGCTGCCGGCCGCAGTGCTGCTTGATACCAAGGGCCCGGAAATCAGAACGGGGAATTTTGCCCGCGGAGAAGAAATCCTTGCCGACGGGCAGACCTTTACGCTGACCACCGAAGAAATTGCCGGCGACCAGGAGCGGGTCTCGGTTACATATAAGAAGCTGCCGCAGGAGCTTACGGCCGGCGATACGGTCCTGATCAACGACGGCAAGATCGTCATCAGGGTGACGGACACGACCGCTACCGAGGTGACCGGCACCGTCGTTCACGGCGGGCGGATCAGCAACCACAAGGGCATCAATCTGCCTAACGTCAATCTCAGCATGCAGTACATCAGTTCGCAGGACAGGGAAGACCTGCTCTTCGGGATCAGAAATGACGTCGACTATGTGGCGGCTTCCTTCGTGCGCAGTGCCGGCGACGTGCAGGAGATCAGAAAGCTGCTGGACGAAAACGGCGGCCGCGAGATCAAGGTCATCGCCAAGATCGAGAGCACGCAGGGAATCGAGAATTTCGAGGAAATTCTCGACGCTGCCGACGGCATCATGGTCGCCCGCGGCGATCTGGGCGTCGAGGTAGCCTACGAGATGCTGCCCGGCATCCAGAAGCGTTTCATCAGGCGCTGTGTGCAGTCGGGCAAGATAGCGATTACGGCCACGCAGATGCTGGAATCGATGATCACCAGCCCGCTGCCGACCAGAGCGGAGATCACAGACGTTGCCAACGCCGTCTTTGACGGCACTTCGGCGGTGATGCTTTCCGGCGAGACGGCCGCCGGCAAATACCCGGTTGAGGCGGTAGCGACCATGGCCAGGATCGCTGCGCAGGCCGAGGTGGATCAGGCCCGCATGCCGGCCAGAAATATGGTCTGGCACGAGATGAACTCGACCGACACCACCAACGCCGTCGGCCATGCCGCCTGCACGCTGGCCAAGGACATCAACGCCGCGGCCCTGATGGCCATCACCAAGACCGGCTACACCGCCAGGCGCATGTCCAAGTTCAGACCCGACAGGCTGATCATCGGCTCGACTCCTTATGCCAAAACTTACCACCAGCTTTCGCTGATCTGGGGAGTGCGGCCGATGCAGGCGGACTACAGGTACGATATAGAAGAGCTTTTCCGCCACAGCGCCGAAAGGGCTGTTGAGGAAGGCTTGATCAAAGAAGGCGACACGCTGGTCATCAGCGCCGGCATGCCGGTCGACGTGCCGGGCAACACCAACATCATCCGGGTGCTGGAGGCGTAAGGGGTTTGACGAAAGAACACGCGGATTCTCCGCTGCTTGCGGAATTAGCTTTCTCAACCAAAGCAGGAAAGTGAGGGTTGCCAAGATGAATTTTGCAAAATTCATCTCAGATTGTAGACAAACTCCGCTGCAAGCAAATCTCGCCGCAGACAACCACGGCGAGCCCAAATCAGCTCTATGTTGGCTTTTTGCCTGCCGGATACAGAAACAGACAACGTTTTTTCAAAAAACTGTTGTCTGAAATCACATGAAACTTTCAAAAAGCCAACATCCATCCCCGTACGGCTATAAAATGTATGAAAAT
>CALWNX010000073.1 GCA_944382925.1 uncultured Clostridia bacterium
AAAAAACTCATTTTTCAACTGGCTGATGCTCTTATTGGCATGAAAGCGGAGAATTTTTTTGCAAAATTCAACTTGAAACGTGCTGAAATTGAAAAAAGTTGAGAAAGGAAGCGCATTGCACAATGCACATTGCACATTGCCCATTGCACATCAGATATATAATAAGTCCGCCGCAATCGAAAACCCAAAGACAACTTCATTTGTGAAATTGTCTTTGGGTTTGTCTACAGTCTGAGCGCCCGCCGGCCGAAAGGCCGGCGGGCGCGGGGAGTGCATGTTATTCCTTTTCGGCGGCGTCCATCCACATGGCGGCGGCGAAGCCGGCGGCAAAGCAGGCCAGGGCCAGCGCGATTTCGTAGGCAGCGGCGAAGTGGACGGGAACGATCATCAGTACCGAGGATGCCACGAAGCCGAGGATGATCTTGGAAATGATCGCGTAATAGTTTTCGAGCAGCTTGTTGACGAGCTTGGCGGTGGCGGCGATGGTGATGATGAAGCCGATCATCAGAGGTACCAGCACGGAAAAATCGAGGTTGCCGATGCCTTCGGCCATCGGCTGGTATAGTCCCATGAACAGCAGAATGGACGAAGAAGAAAGTCCCGGCACTACCATGCTCAGGCCCCAGACGGCTCCGCAGAAGACGTACCAGGCGAAGTTTGGCTGCAGGCTGCCTTCGAGCCCCTGGGCCAGAATCTGGAAAAAGGCAAAGGAAGCGATCAGAGCGATGATAAAATGCGCCCAGCCTTTGTTGGGGTCGGCGGCATTCGATTTGCGCATCAGCGCCGGCACGGTGCCGCAGATCAGGCCGCAGAACAGCGACATGGCGGCCACCGCCGAGGCTTCCAGAAAGAGCTCGACCACCTTGGCCAGCAAGACGAAGCCCACGCCGCCGCCGATCACGACCGGCAGCAGGAGGGCGAAATTTTTCTTGAAGGTGCTGAAGGGATGCGCCAGGAAGGCCATCATCGGCTCGTAAATGCCGAAGGCCACACAGAGGACGCCGCCGCTGATGCCCGGCAAGATAGCGCCCGTGCCGATCAGGGCTCCCTGCAAAAACAGTATAAATGATTTGTTCTTATTTGGCTGCATATAGAGTGTTCTCCCTCGGCTGTGCGGAAGCAAAAAAATAAGCGTAACGCCGCAGGACTGATGTTACGCATTGTACATATCTTCATATACAGATAAATTGGTGGAGATGGTGGGAGTCGAACCCACGTCCTAAAGCATTTCGGCGGAACTTTCTCCGAGCGCAGTTAATGTTTTAATCTTTCGCTTCGGCAGGCGCCCATTAACAGGCTCGAGCCTCAGCTATCCCGTAGTTCCCCCGCGTTACCGGGCGCTCGCGCGGAGTTTTCCTGCATAGTCGATGCCGGATCAGCAGCCTGCAGGTGAGCTGCAGCCGACACGCACAGCTTCTGACTAAGCAGCCAGAGCTACAGGTGCGAAATTATTGTTCTTTTTAGCGTTTATATTTAACGTGCCCTTTTTTAGGTAGACTGGCAAACTACCGCTCGCTTATCCCGATTCCACACCCCAGTCGAAACCTTTACACCCCCGCATGAGAATGATATGCTTGCAATTGCGCAGCGCGCAGTTTCTGCGGCGTTCCTCTGTCGGTCAATATATTATACTATGTTTTGTTTCCACATGCAACAGCTTTGCCGGAGTTAATTTTCACTTTAACGTTGAATTAACAGCGGCGCTCCTTCATACGCCTGTCGATGTCTCTGGCCGCGTCGCGTTTGGCGATCGTCTCGCGCTTATCGTAGAGCTTTTTGCCCCTGGCGACGGCCAGCTCCAGCTTGGCCCGGCCGTCCTCGTTGATGTACATGGAAAGCGGCACCAGCGTCAGGCCCTTGAGCGTGGTGTAACCGATCAGCTTGCGGATCTCGCTCTTATGTAAAAGCAGCTTGCGCGGCCGCAGCGGATCGACGTTGAAACGGTTGCCCTGCTCGTAGGGGCTGATGTTCATGCCGTAGATGATGATCTCGCCCTTTTCGATTTTGGCATAGCTTTCCTTGAGGCTGACCTTGCCCTGCCGGACCGATTTGATCTCGGTGCCGGTCAGCACGATGCCCGCTTCGTAAACTTCTTCTATGAAATAATCGTGGCGCGCCTTTTTGTTGCCGGCCACCAGTTTTCTTTCTCTCTTTGCCATTACCCTCGGTCTCCTTAAAATATGACAGCATAAAGTGCGACGGCTTAAAATGTGACGACCTTGCCCAGCACATCGCCGGCCGCAATCGTCAGCTCGTCATCGCCGTCCAGGCTCGCATCGCTGCTCAGCACCAGCTCGCCGTCCTCGATGCTCTCAACGCGCCTTACCAGCGGGCCGTGTCCGCCGCCGATCTGAAAAAACGGCGGCCGGCAGGCGATCAGGTCGCCTTCTTTTATCTCCTCTTCATCTGTAAGCAGAAAGACGAGCGCCTTCTGCCCCGGCTCCAGGGCGGGGAGCATATCGCTTCCTTCTATTTCTATCAGCATAAAGCTGCCATGCAGCAATACGGCGCCGGCGATGCCGACAAGCGCGCTTGCTGCTCCCAGTAAAAATTTCTTCATTGCGGCCTCTCGCACAGCAAATGGCCTCAAGCACAAAGCTTCCGCGATCAGAAGGTCTCGATGCTGTCGAACGGGTAGATGCGCAGAATCACCTTGCCGACGATGGTCGATTCGTCCACCTGACCGAGCGCCGGTGAGCGGCTGTCCTGGCTGACACCCCTGTTATCGCCCATGACGAACATCTTTCCTTCCGCGACGGTCACGCTGCCCATCTCGCCCGAAATGCCCTGCTCGGCTACGTAAGGCTCGTCTATCTGCTCGCCGTTGATGTAAACGTAGCCATCGCGGATCTCAATCGTATCGCCGCCGACGGCGATGACTCTCTTGATCAGGTATTTCTGCTCTCCTTTGTCGTCGAGCAGCTTTGATTTGAAGACGATGATGTCGCCCCTTTCCACATCGCCGAAAAGGTTGTAGGCCTGACGGCTGACGACGATATAGTCGTTGGAATAAAAGTTAGGCTGCATCGACTCCTGCTGCACGACTATGGGTTTGAAAAAGAACAGGATCGTGCCGGCGACAAGGATGGCGATAATTATATCTCTAAGCCATTCGTATGTTTCTCTCATTTATTTTCTCCGAAAATCATTTTTGCCAAAAATATCTTCTTTTATGCGCACAAACTGCGCGGGAAGCGGGCAGGAAAACTCTCTTCCCTGCAGGTAGGAAAGCGGTCCGGCGGTGCGGCAGTCCGTAAAGATCAGCCGTCCCGCATGGAGCAGGTGGGTGGAAAGGCCGTATCGCTGTTTGACGATCTTATTGACGCGGCCGCTGCCGTACTTGGGGTCACCGATGAGGGGATGCCCTGCCGCGGCCAGCTGCAGTCTGATCTGATGAGTGCGGCCGGTGTTGAGCCTGACCTCGGCCAGCGTGTAGCCGCCGTCGCGCGCGCTGACTGCCAGCGGAAAGACTTCCGTGTCCATCAGCTTGCCCTGCGGCGCGCCTTGCTCTGCCCTTTCTTCTCCGTCCTTGTCCTTGACGCTATCGCCCTTGACGCTGTCGCCCGCGGAAACGATCGCGGCCATGTTGCGGCTTTCGTCCTTGACCATCGCAGCGCGCAGATGCAGTTCTTCTTTTATGCAGCCGGCGGCGATGGTGAAGTAAAGCTTTTCGATCCCCGTGCGCTCTCGCAGCATGCTGTTCAGCTCCTTGAGCGCAGATGCGGTCTTGCCGAACAGCACCAGACCGGTGGTATTGCGGTCCAGCCTGTTAGCCGGCGCCGGCGTAAAGGTGGGCTCGCGCGAAGGCCTGTACTCGCCCTTTTCGATAAGATAGTCGACAACCTGGTTGGCCAGATGATTCTTTTTTTCGCGGCCGTCGCCGTGCGTGAGCAAGCCGAAGGGCTTGGCGGCGATGAGGATGTTCTCGTCCTCGTAGACGACGGTAAACTGCTTCTTCGTCCGCGGACGGGCGCCCGCGTCTGCAGCACGCAAAGAGGCCTTGGCGCCTTGCAGGCTCAGGGCTTCCTCTGCGGAAATATAGATAATCAGCTCGTCTCCCGCCGCTAGCATCGTCTCGGGCTTCGCCCGCCGCCCGTTGAGCTTGACGTCCTTGCGGACGAGCCTGTATATGTAGCTCAGCGAGGCTTTGGCAAAGTATTTTTTCAGGAATCTGTCAAGCCGCTGCTGACCCTGGTTTTCTCCAATTGTCAAATTTATCATATCACATATTATACACCAAAAGCCCTTGAGAAAAAAGTATTTATCTGTTAAAATATATCTGTTAACGCTCCAGGAGGAAACGATGAAAAAGCTCAAAGACATTTTATATGATTATAATGATATATTGATCGCGCTGGCCATCATGGTCATCGCTGCGCTGCTCATCATGTGGCGCATCAGCGCGATCGTGGAATATCCGCGCGAATTCATCAGTGACAACACCGAGGTTTCCGAGCCTGCCGGCGAAAGCGGCGAAAGCGGAGAAAGCGGCGATCCCGCTGACGAGCCTGCCGGCGACCCTTCTGAGCCTGCCGGCGAAGAGGGAGAAGGTGACGAGCCTGCCGACGAGCCGGCTGACGAACCTGCCGATGAACCGGCGGATGAGCCGGCGGAAGAATCCTCTTCGCTCTGGGAAGGCGGTGTGCTCACGCGCGATGTGCAGGTGAGCGTTTCCGGCGGCAGCAGCGCCACGGATGCCATCCAGCGCCTGATCGACGCCGGGCTCTTTAAAGACTATGCTGAGTACCAGGCCATCTGCGATGAGCTGGGGCTCAACCATCAGATGGTAGGAGCCGGCATCTTCGTCTTCGACAAGGGCTCCACCAAGACTGACGTAGCCCGCGTGATCAACTGGAGCCGCGCTTAGCGCTGCAAAAGTTCGATCACGCGCTGCAGCCTGGCCCGCTGGCGGCTGTCCATGCGCGGCGCCAGGCTTTTGAGGAGCGCCAGCTGCTTTTCATAGGTGACATTGTTTGCCTTCAGTTGTTCCTTGATCTTGAGAATCTCTCTTTCCAGCTCGGCATCGCTTTTGTTTTCGAGCTGCCTGATCACATCCTGCCCGCCTCCGCGGCCTGGTCTTACGCCCAGCTGTCTGGCGAGATCGCTTATCATCCTGTCATCTAATTCCATATCCTACCTCCTGCTTAGATTTTCATTCCATTTTATGCACCACCGCCGCGTAAGTTTCATAATATGGCCTATAAACAGGGGGTGTTTTTATGGCTAAGGCTTCGAGCGCAGCAGGTATCGCAGCCGTGCTCCTGCTGCTGGGAAGGTCGCGTTCCGGCGCTTTGCTGCCGCCGCTTAAGGTGGGCAGCGTGCTTAACGATCTTCATCGCCTGACCGGCGTATTGAGCCGCATGGACGATCTGGGTCGCATGGCTGCCGGCAGCGATCTTGGCGGTCTGCTTTCTGCGCTGGGACCGGCGGGGCTGTCAAAGCTGGCGGGTCTTGCCGGGCTGGCAGGTACGTCCGGACCGGCGGGTCTTGCCGGGCTGGCGGAACCGCCTGGCGGCCGCGAGGGTGAAAACTCGCTTTTTTGATCTTTCCTGCTCTTTTCTTCCTTTCCGCTTTGGTGTATAATACTGGTAACAAAGCAAAAGGAGGTCTATCGTGGCACTGGTAACTACAAAGGATATGTTCGCTAAAGCGCTGAAAGCCGATTACGCTATCGGAGCCTTTAACGTCAACAACATGGAGATAATACAGGGGATCGTCGAGGCTGCCCAGCTGGAGCAGTCTGCTCTGATCCTGCAGGTTTCCGCAGGCGCGCGCAAGTATGCCAAGCCTGTGTATCTGAGAAAGCTGGTGGAAGCGGCCATCGAGGACACAGGGCTCGACATTGCCCTGCATCTCGACCACGGCGAGGATTTTGAGATCTGCAAGAAGTGTGTGGATGACGGCTTTACGTCGGTCATGATCGACGGTTCCAAGCATCCTTTTGAGGAAAACATCAGGCTCACCAAGGAGGTCGTGGAATATGCGCACGCGCACGGCGTAGTCGTAGAGGCCGAGCTCGGCAAGCTCGCCGGCGTGGAAGATAACGTCAAGGTCGACGCTCGCTCCGCTACTTTTACCGATCCTGCCGAGGCGGCCGAATTCGTGGCCAGGACAGGCGTCGATTCGCTGGCCATCGCCATCGGTACCAGCCACGGCGCTTATAAGTTCAAGGGCGAGCCGTATCTTGATTTCGACAGGCTGAAGGAGATACACAGCCTGATTCCTGACACGCCGCTGGTGCTGCACGGCGCTTCGACCGTGCTGCGTGAGTTCGTCGACAAGTGCAACCAGTACGGCGGCGACATCCCGGGCGCGCAGGGCGTGCCTGAAGAGATGATCAGGGAATCCACCAAATACGGCATCTGCAAGGTCAACATCGATACCGACCTGCGCCTGGCGCTGACCGCCGAGGTGCGCAAGTTCCTGGCGGAAAATCCGGCCGAGTTTGATCCGCGCAAGTATCTGGGCCCTGGCCGCGACGCGATCAGGGGCATGGTACAGCACAAGATCAGAAATGT
>CALWNX010000074.1 GCA_944382925.1 uncultured Clostridia bacterium
TTCCCGTCATTTTATCAACACTTTTTGTCCACCCTGTAAGTTCTCAAAAACAACTTAAAACCGCCATAGCCATTGAAATTTCAATAGCTACAGCGGTTTTTATCAACACTTTTTGTCCTATAACCCCAAGCAGCTTTCTAAGCCAAAGCAAAAATGCGGCGCACTGGGCGCCGCATTTCCTTTGTCATTATGTCATTATGTCTTTATGCCAGCTTGCCGGCTTCTTCTTCCTCGAGCACGCGGTAGGCCACCTTGCCGACCAGCGTTTTCGGCAGCTGATCGCGGAACTCAATGCGCGACGGCATCGCGTACTTGGCCACGTATTTGCGGCAGTGTTCGAGAAGGAGCTTTTCCGCCTCCTCGCGCGAGATTATCACGCCGGGCTTGAGCATCACGTAGGCCACCACCTTCTGCATCTTGTACGGATCAGGCACGCCGATGACGCAGCTCATCTGCACGAGCTCATGCGCATCGAGCACGTTTTCGATCTGCGAAGGATAGACGTTGTAGCCGCTGGTGATGATCATGCGCTTGATGCGCTGGCGGAAGTAGACAAAGCCTTCCTCGTCCATCATGCCCAGGTCGCCCGAATGAATCCAGGTGAGGCCGTCCTTGTGGCGGCGCAGCGTGCTGGCCGTTTCCTCCGGGTTGTTGATGTATTCCATCATCACGGTCGGGCCGGCGATGCAGATCTCGCCTTCCTCGCCGTAAGGAACTTCTTCCTCGCTGCCCGGCTTGACTATCTTATAGAAGGTGTCCGGGAACGGGATGCCGATGCTGCCCTCCTTCTCCTTGTTGAGCGGCGTCAGACAGCTGGCGGTAACGCACTCCGTCATGCCGTAGCCCTCGCGCACCTTGATATTGGCGCCGTGGTCGCGCAGGAAAGCGTCGAATCTCTTTTTCAGCTCGATGGACAGCGAGTCGCCGCCGCTGAAAACACCCTTCAGGCACGACAGATCCACGCGGTCCAGCGTCTTGATGCGCAAAAGCGCCTCGTAAAGCGTCGGCACGCCGGCGATGAAATTCGGCTTGTGCTTGCGCAGGAGCTTGGCGTAGCTGGCCGGATTGAAGCGCGGAATCAGCAGCACTCTGCCGCCGTTCGCCAGGATCGTATGTATGCACACGCCCAGGCCGAAGCCGTGAAAGATCGGCATCACGGCCAGCATCTTGTCGCCCGGCCGATAGATCGGATTGGTGGCGATGACCTGCTGCGCGAGCGCGTTGAAGTTGAGGTTTGAAAGCAGGATGCCCTTGGTAGTGCCGGTCGTGCCGCCGCTGTAGAGGATGACCGCCGGATCCTCGGATTTGCGCACAGCGTGGAAAGGCCCGTGATACTTCTTGCCGTCCAGAAGGAATTTTTCCCACCAGATTATCTCGGCATTGCTCGGCACCTTCTTGATCTTGCGCCCCTCGACCAGATAATAGCCCTTCTTTTTCACCGGGCTGAGCACGTCCTTGACGCTGGTGAGGATCAGGTTGCGCAGCGAGACGTTTGGTCTGATGTGCTCGAATTTTTCATAGAACTGATCGAGCGTCAGGCAGACCACGCTGCCGGACTCCTTGAGGCAGAATTCGATCTCCTTTTCGCTGGAAAGCGGATGCACCATGTTGGCGATAGCGCCCACCTTGTTGACGGCATAGAACATGATCACCGCCTGCGGTGCGTTCGGCATGCAGATGGTCACGCTTTCGCCCGCCTTGACGCCGATCGCCGCCAGCGCTCTGGCGCACTTGTCGACCCGGGAAATGAAATCCTTGTATCTGACCTTGCTGCCCATAAAGTCGTAGGCGATCAGATCGGGATAATTTTCAGATATTTCCGCGACTCTGTCGTACATCGAGCCCTGAAAATAATCGAGGTGCGCCGGGACGTTGCCCAGGCTCTTGAGCCACGGCGCCTTGACGCTCAGATTCGCGTTGTGCTTGCTTTCTTTAGTCATAATCTATTTCCTCCCCTGTTGGTTCTCTGCAGTTTAAAACAGGGTATGCCTGTCAGCATACCCTGTTATCTTATCATATAATCTTTAAAATTTCTACACTTTTCAGCAAATGTAAGGTGATCTTAATAATTTTAATCAGCTAATCCGCCTTGTACATCTTCCAGTACTCGCTGTAGAGGTCGTCGCCCTCTGCGCCCAGGTTGTGCAGGGTCTCGCAGTTGGCCAGCACCTCTGCCGACGGGTTGAGCACCGGCTCGTCTACAAGGTCGGCGATTTCCTTGTTCGGGATCGCGTAGGTCAGGTACTCGAAATTGGTCTCGGCTACGCTGCCGTCGAGCATGAAGTTGATCCAGGCTTCGGCGGCCTTCACATTTTTAGCGGCGGCAGGAATCGCCCAGCAGTCTGTCCAGACCTCGGTGCCCTCCTTAGGGATGACGAATTCGAGGTTTTCGTTGTATTCCTTGGAATAGATGACCTCGCCGGAGGTGATGACCGCCATGGCGGCCGAATCGCCGATCATGATCTCGCGGGCGTTATCGTTGGCGAAGCTGTAGACCAGGTCTTTCTGCTCGATGAGCAGATCGGTCATTTCCTTGATCTGGTTCTCGTCCACGGTATTCATCGAGTAGCCCAGCAGGCGGGCGGCGATCATATAGCATTCGCGGATGGAATTTGGCATCACGATCTGGTCGGCATACTTTTCGTCCCAGAGGATTTCCCACGAATCGACCGGATCGTCCACCATGCTCTTGTTGTACATGATGCCGTAGGTGCCCCAGGTGTGCGGCGCCGAATACTTCATGCCCGGATCGAAATCCTCGATGAACGGCTTGATGTTGTCAGCGATGTTGGCGGCATTGGGAATGTTGTCAAAGTTGATTTCCGCCAGCAGCCCTTCGCTGGAAAGCCTTTCTATCATGTAATCGGAGGCGCAGATCACGTCGTAATCGGCGGAATTGTTCTTGATGACCGGATACATTTCCTCGTTGGTATCGAAAAGATCCACCACTACCTTGTAGCCCGTCTCTTCCTCGAACTGATACTGCAGCTCAGGGTCGAAATAGTCGCCGAAGCAGTAAACATACAGGGTCTTCTCGGCATCTGCCTTGCCGTCTCCGCCGCCGCAGGCCGCCAGCGAGGTGAAGCAGAGAAGCAGCGCCAACGCAACAGTTAAAAGCTTTTTCATGATTCCTTTTCCTCCTTTTTATGGCTGATAATGTTGACAACTATCAATATGATGAACACCGTGACGAAGATCAGCGTCGACAGCGCGTAAAGCATCGGCCTGATGCCGACCCGCACCTGACTGTAGATCAGCGTCGAGATCGTGTTGATGCCGGCTCCCCTGGTAAAGTGCGTGATCACGAAATCGTCCACCGACATCGTGAAGGCCAGCAGAAAGCCGGAAACTATACCCGGCATGATGTCCGGCAGCACCACCTTGAAGAAAGCGTAGGCCGGAGTCGCTCCCAGGTCGAGCGCCGCCTCGTAGGTATGGTTCTCAAGCTGCCTGAACTTGGGCATCACCGAAAGAATCACATACGGGATGCAGAAGGTGATGTGTGCCATAAGCACCGTGCCGTAGTTGAGCGAGATGCCGAACATCAGGAAGGACAGCATCAGCGAAATACCGGTCACGATGTCCGCGTTGAGCAGCGGAATATTGTTGAGCCCCATCAGCAGCGTGCGCGGCTTTTCCTTCATGGCGCTGATGCCCATGCAGGCCAGCACACCGATAACCGTGGAGGCCGAAGCCGCCCAGAAGGCGATCGAAACCGTGTTGCCCAGCGCCTCCATGATCTGGCGGTTAGCAAACATTTCCTCGTACCATTCCAGGGAAAAGCCCACCCAGGCGTTCATAGTCTTGCCGCCGTTGAAGGACAGCACCATGAGCGTAAAGATCGGCAGATAGAGGAAAAGCATGATCAGGAAGAGGTAGATACCCTTAAACGTCTTTTTCACAGCACATTCCCCTCCCCGTTCTTGTCAAATTTTTCGATCAGCGCCATGCTGATGACGATAAAGATCATCATCACCAGCGAGAGACCCGCACCCAGGTTCCAGTTGGAGCTGACGGTGAATTCCTGCTCGATGATATTGCCGATGAGGTTGACCTTGCCGCCGCCCAGCATGTTGGAAACGGCAAAGGTGGTCAGCGACGGCACGAACACCATGGTGATGCCGCTGACAATGCCCGGCAGCGAGAGCGGGGCGATCACCTTTAGCAGCACCTGCGGGCTGCTGGCGCCCAGATCATAGGCCGCCTCGATCACATGCCTGTCGATCTTGATCAGCGCGTTGTATATCGGCAGCACCATGAAAGGCAGATAGTCGTAGACCATGCCCAGCACGACGGCCGCCGGCGTGTTGATGATGTCAAGATGCGGCAGGCCGACCAGGTCGAGCAACTGATTGATGATGCCGTTGCGCTCCAGCAGCACCTGCCAGGCCATGGTGCGCAGCAGAAAATTCATCCACATCGGCAGGATGAAGATGAAGACCATAAAGCCTTTCTTGCCCAGCCGGCTGTCCTTGAGGATCAGTCCCAGCGGAAAAGCGATCAGCAGGCAGATCACCGTACTGATGAGCGCCAGTAAAAGCGCCAGGAAAAGCGCCTCGCTGTGCTCGGGACTGGCAATGGCCAGTATGTTGTCAAGCGTAAAGCTGCCGCTCCTGTCCGTTATCCCGTAATAGGCGATCACGCCCAGCGGTATCAGCGTACCGCAGAGGATAAACAGCAGAAAAGGGCCGCTGAAGATCCTTCTACTCATCCAGAGCCATTGCCTCCTCGTCCTCTGACTGCGGTTTGTTCATTATCTGTATGTTTTCCGGCGTCACACCGATGGACACGTGCGCGCCCACCGGATAGCTGACGGTGTTCTGCGCCAGCCATTCAAAGCCGCCGGCTTCGATACACATTTCGTAGTGTACGCCGATAAAGACGTTGGAAGTCACCACGCCGTCGAGGATTCCCTCGCCCGGCCGGCCGATGATGACGTCCTCCGGCCTGATGACCACGTCAACCGGCGTCTTTCTGCCGAAGCCCTCGTCGATGCAGGGGAAGATGTGATCGCAGATCTTGACCACACGGTCCTCCATCATCACGCCGTCGATGATGTTGCTGTCGCCGATGAAGTCCGCCACGAAGGCGTTTTCCGGCTCGTTGTAGATTTCCTCCGGCGTGCCCATCTGCTGGATATAGCCCTGGTTCATGACCACGACCTTGTCGGACATTGTCAACGCTTCCTCCTGATCGTGGGTGACATAGAGGAAAGTGATGCCCAGCTCGTTCTTGAGCCTGATCAGCTCGTACTGCATCTCCTGCCTGAGCTTTAGATCCAGCGCTCCCAGCGGTTCGTCGAGCAGCAAAACGCGCGGCTCGTTGACGATGGCGCGGGCGATGGCGATACGCTGCTGCTGGCCGCCGGAAAGCGAATCGACCGAACGCTTTTCGTAGCCGCTGAGGTTGACCAGCTTGAGGGCGTATTTGACCTTGTCTTTGATGTATTCCTTGCTCTTGCCGCTGATCTTGAGGCCAAAAGCGATGTTGTCGGCGATGTTCATGTGCGGAAAGAGCGCGTATTTCTGAAATACGGTGTTGATCTGCCGCTTGTTCGGCTCCAGGTGAGTTATGTCCTCTCCCTGAAACATCACTCTGCCGGTATCCGGCGTCTCAAAGCCGCCCAGAATCCTTAAGGTCGTGGTCTTGCCGCAGCCCGACGGTCCCAGCAGGGTGATAAACTCGTTTTCCTCGATCTTGAGGTTGAATTCGTCCAGCACCAGCTCGCCGTCAAAGGATTTGGAAATGTCTATCAGTTCTATCAGTGCCATATTCTTATCGTGACCTCCGGCGTCCGCCTAAAAGCTCGGCGGCGTGCTTACCCAGAGGATCTGCGCTCCTTTCCTGGAAGTGATGTAATGCTTTTTATCGGGTATATAGTAGAAGGCCTCTCCTGCCTTGGCCCGGTATTTTTCCTTGCCGACGACGATGGTGATCTCTCCTTTTAGCACATAGCCGAATTCCTCGCCCTCGTGCGGCGTGTCAGGATAAGTTTCCCCGCCCTCGGCAAGCGTGAGCCTGATGGGCTCCATCATGTTCTTCTGCGCGTTGGGGATGATCCATTCCGTCTTGTTTTTGAGCTGTTCATCCACCTTCTCGAAAAAATCCTCGTCCGCAAATACCACCTGCGGTTTGGGCTCCTCGAGGGCGAAAAACTCGTTCAGCGACATGCCCAGGCACTGCAGGATGTCCTCCAGCGTAGAGATCGAGGGCGAAGTGAGGTCGTTTTCCAGCTGAGAAATGAAGCCCTTGGAAAGCTCGCTCCGATCTGCCAGCTCCTCCTGTGTAAGCCCGTTCAGTATGCGTAATTCTCTTAT
>CALWNX010000075.1 GCA_944382925.1 uncultured Clostridia bacterium
GGCCCGCGGAGCTCCGCGGGCCGGTTTTTATTGCCTTACAGCGAAAATAGTGGCAAGACAGCGAAAATCTCTCCTTTTCCCAAATCGTGCCTTTGCCAAGAGAATTTCAAGCCGGGAAATTCTCTCCTTCTTTGTTTCTGTCCCTGACCAAAGAGAATGGGCGGAATTATCCGCCCAAAATTCTCGCTTTAGTTAATATAATCACTCCTGAAAGAGAGCAAAATCCGCCTTTAAAGGCCTGACAATGGAGATATTCTCTTCGGCCCTGCCTTCCCGCTCAATTAGCGAGATTTTTCCGTCCTGAAATTCTCTTGGGCAAGGGAGAGTTTCGCGAAAAGCGAGAATATGGCGATTGCCGCGGCTGCCAGTGCCAGTAAAATCGCCGCTATTCGCCGCTATTTTACATCAAGTTTTTTAAACGCCGCCGTGCGTGCGGCAATATCGTCAGCGGAAAAGACAGCTGAGCCGGCCACGAGGATGTCAGCGCCGGCAGCCAGCACCTCTGCGGCGTTTGCAAGCGTCACGCCGCCGTCCACCTCGATGAGAAAATCATGACCGCCCTCTTTTCTCAGCGCCGCCAGGCGGCGGATCTTATCAAGCGCGGCAGGAATGAATTTCTGTCCGCCAAAACCGGGGTTTACCGACATGATCAGCACCAGATCGACCGCAGAGAGCACCTCAGAGAGCAGACAAAGAGGAGTGGCCGGATTGAGAGAAACGCCGGCCTTCTTGCCCAGGCTCCTGATGTGAGAAAGAGTGCGGTCCAGATGGATGCAGGCCTCCTGATGCACGGTGATGAATTCCGTGCCCGCAGCGGCAAAATCCTCCAGATAGCGATCCGGCTCCTCGATCATCAGATGAACGTCGTAGGGCAGCTTCGTATGGCCGTCGAGGCTTTTCATCACCGCAGCGCCGAAGGTGATGTTCGGTACAAAGTGCCCGTCCATGACGTCAACATGGATCAGATCGGCCCCTCCCTGCTCGATCAGTGCGACCTCCGCGCCCAGACGGGAAAAATCGGCCGACAGGATCGACGGCGCCAGTTTATACATGCTCATTGTCTCACCTCAATATTTTCTCTTGTCCTTAAGTTCTTCGTACAGATAAATATACGACTGATAGCGCTGCGGGCTGATCCTGCCAGCCAGAGCGGCCGCCCTCACGGCGCAGTCCGGCTCCTTGAGATGCTGACAGTCGTCATAGCGGCAGTCGCGCGCAGGCGCTTCAAATTCCGGATAATAATGGCGCAGCTCCCGCTCGTCGATTTCCTCCGGCAGCTCCAGTGAAGTAAAGCCCGGCGTGTCAAAGAGCCGGCCGCCGCCCTCGACAGCAAATATTTCCACGTGCCTGGTCGTATGGCGGCCACGCTGCGTCTTCTGGCTGATCTGCCCGGTCTCCAGCTCCGCGGGCGGATGCAGGGCGTTGAGAAGCGAGGACTTGCCGGCGCCCGAAGGTCCGGCCAGCGCCGCCTTTTTGCCGCTTATATGCGCCTTGAGTTTGTCAAGACCTGCGCCGGTCTTGCTGCTGGCCGTCACGACGGGATAAGCGTCTTCGTAGATGCCGGCGAGCGCCGAAGCCGCAGCGGCAGAAACCAGATCGCACTTGTTGATGCAGACCAGTGGCTCAAGGCCCTGCGCCTGAGCCCAGATCAGCAGCTTATCTATCAGCGGGAAGTTTGGCTTGGGGCTTTTGGCCGCAAAGGTGACGATCAGCATGTCCACATTGGCGATCGGCGGCCGGATAAAATGATTGCGGCGCGGAAGCACCGCTTCGATCACGCCTTTTTTTTCCTCCGCCGAAAGCACGCTCACTTCCACCTCGTCGCCGACGCAGAGCGTAAGACCCTGCTTGCGGAAGATCCCTCTCCCCTGCGCTTCAATAAGACCGGCGGCCGTCTCGATATAGTAAAAGCCGCCGATACCCTTGACTATTAAACCCTTCATAGGCTACTGCGCGTCCGGGGTCTGTTCCCCGCCGCCGGAGCCGGCCGGATTATCTCCCTCATTGCCGCCGCCGGAGCCGCTGCCCGAGCCGCTGCCTGAGCCAGTCTCGCCTTCGTCGCCCGTACCTTCGCCGTTTCCGCTGCTGCTCTCAGTGCCCTTGCTGACGATGATGTTGACGGCACTGCCTTCTTCGAGCTCACTGCCGGCCGCCAGCTCCTTGCCGCTGGCATCGGTAATCCTGATGACCACGTTCTGGGCCACGGTGGCGCTCTCCTCGTACGAAACGCCGGAAACCGTAAAGCCCGCGCTCGTCAGTGCGCTTCTGGCCTCATCTATACCCTTGCCCACGACAGCAGGAAGCTTGACCATCTCCTTGCCCTGACCATCGCTGATTTCCACGTCTATTCTGGTGCCATCGTTGGCGGTAGTACCGGCGTCGATGGACTGCGAAACGATCACATCCTTAGGTTTGGTGCTGGTCACGGTCTTGACGATGCCGAGCTCAAAGCCGAAGCTCTTGAGGTATTCGTCCGCCTCATGATAATCCATGTCGATGATGCGCGGCACTACCCCGTCCTTCTTGCCGAGGCTGACGTAGACTGTGATCACGCGGCCCTCGCTCACCATCGAACCCTCGCTAGGCGTCTGTGAAGCGATCAGACCTTCGTCCTGATCAGGGCTGTAGACGCTTTCGCCCTCTTCAATCTTCAGGCCCAGCTCCTCAGCCTCAGCCTGCGCCTGCGCGAGCGTCTTGCCTGTAAAGTCAGGCACCTTTATCTCCTCGCTCTCGCCGCCGAACCAGCCGCTCATGGCGCCCAGCGCCACGATGCCGCAGATGGCGACGATCACGGCCGCCACGATGATGAAGACCACCGCTTTGTTGACCGGCTTCTTTTTCTTGCGCTCTTCTTGGGCGCGGTTTTCTTCGAGGGCGCGGTAATACTCCGCCGCCTCGTCCTCTTCCTCGATGCGCCGGCTCTCGCCCTTGTCGCTGAAAGCGGAATTTCCCATCACCTTGGTGATGAAATCAATGTTGTCCAGATCATCGATCATCTCATCGGCCGTCGCATATCTATTGGTCTGATACTTGTCGGTAGCCTTGGCGATGATCTTTTCCAGCTGCGGCGGAATGCCCGGCACTTCCTTCGATACCGGCGGCAGCGGATCGTTGATGTGCATCAGCGCGATGCTGATCGGGTTATCTCCGTCGAACGGTACCTTGCCTGTGAGCATCTCGTAGAGCACGATGCCCAGCGAATAAATATCGGATCTCTCATCCACATAAACGCCCCGGGCCTGTTCCGGCGAAAAGTAATGGACCGAGCCCATGATCTTTTCCTTGCCCTCGGCGATGCTCTCCTTGCTGACGGCCATGGCGATGCCGAAATCCGCCAGCTTGGCTGTCCCGGAGCTGGTGATGAGTATGTTATGCGGCTTGACGTCCCTATGTATGATCTGGTTCTTGTGCGCCAGACTGAGCGCCGAAGCCACCTGCTTGGTGATGCTGATCGCTTCCTTGTAGTCGAGGCGGCCTTTCTCCTCGATCACCTGGCTGAGGCTCTTGCCGTCGATCAGCTCCATGACGATAAAATGAATATTGCCCTCCCGGCCTACGTCGTAGACATTGACGATGTTGGGATGCGAAAGCCCGGCTGCGGCCTGGGATTCCTTGCGGAAATTTTCGACGAACTTTTCGTCCCTGACATATTCCGGACGCAGGATCTTGATGGCCACATAGCGGTTTAACAGTCTGTCCTTGGCCTTATAGACCACGGCCATGCCGCCTTCGCCGATCTTTTCTATAAGCTCGTATCTTCCCACCAGTAATCTGTTACTCATGAATATCTTCCTCCGTTACCCTCAGGCATATAACCGTGATATTGTCATGTCCCCCGTTGCCGTTTGCCCTTTCAATCAATTTATTGCAAAGATCCGACATGGATAAGTCTTCTCGCAGTATGTCTGTGATCTCCCCGCTGTCGACTTCGTCGTAGAGCCCGTCAGTGCAGATGATAAAAATATCGTCCTCCATGATGTTGACCTGATAAAAGTCAGGCTCTACCGTATCCTCGGCCCCGAGAGCCTTGGTAATCATGTTCTTGCGTTCGTCCGTCCGCGCCTGTTCCGCGGAAATGATGCCGGCCCGAAGCAGCGTGTTGACGTAAGTGTGGTCCTCCGTCAGCTGAACGAGCTCGCCGTCCCGGTACAGATAGACGCGGCTGTCACCGATGTTGCCGATAAAAGCGCTGCCGCCCTTGGCATACACGACGGCCAGCGTCGTCGCCATCCCCTTGTTCTGTTCATACTTGAGCGCCTGGTGAAAGATTTTCTCGTTGGTTTTGTCCAGGCAGTCCTGCAGATAGTTGACGACGGCATACTTGTTCGTCGCCTGTCCGATCGGGTTTGTCTCTATGTAGCTGGCGATCTCGCTGACAGCAGTCCTGCTGGCAATCTCACCCGCGTTGCCGCCGCCCACTCCGTCTGCTACCAGATAGACGTTGTCCTTCAGCAGCACAAAGCAGGCGTCCTCGTTGTTGTTGCGCATACGCCCTTTGTCGGACTTGAATCCAACCTCCATACAACCTCCTTAATTCCCCTTTTGTTTCAGCTTGCAGATATAAAAGCCGTCGATCCCCTCGGTGGGGAAAAACTGTCTCTCTTCTATTATTTCATATTCGCGATTTTTTTCAACAAATTTTTGTATCTGAAAGTCATTTTCCTCTTTATTTATCGTGCAGGTGCTGTAGACGAGCGTCCCCTGCGGTTTGAGATAAGAAGCGGCCGTCTGTAGCAGGCTGCTTTGCGTTTTAAGCAGCGCCTCATACGCCTCGCGGTCAGGCTCCTTGTACTTGATCTCGGGCTTGCGTCTGATTACGCCGAGGCCTGAGCAGGGCACATCTGCCAGCACTCTGTCCGCTGTGCCAAAAAGCGCATCATCTCCCCTGGTGCCGTCGAGCAGGCGCGTACTGATGATGCCAAGGCCCAGTCTTCCTGCCTGCTGCTCGATCAGATCGAGCCGGTGCTGATATATATCGCAGGCTATGATCCGGCCCTCATCTCCCATCAGCTCCGCCAGAGCGCAGGTTTTGCCGCCCGGCGCCGCGCAGACGTCGATAACGGTCTCTCCCGCCCGTGGCGCCAGCGCTGTGCAGGCCAGATATGAGCCCTCGTCCTGCACGGAGAAAAGTCCCCCGGCATAGCTTTCCGAGGCCAGCAGCCCACTGCCGGAAACGGCGAGGATATTCTCCGCCTGAGAACAGGCGGAAACGACAAAGCCTTCTCTTGTCAGAAGCTCGCTAAGCCGCATGGCATCAGTGCGCATGCTGTTAGGGCGGATGGTCAGGGGCGCCCTTTCATTAGAGGCGGCCAGAAGCTGCGGCAGCAGCCTGCTGCCGTACTGCGCTTTCCACATCCGCACCAGCCAGAGCGGAAAAGAATATCTGACGGAGAGGTATTCGTCCGTACCTTCAGGCGGCAGCGCCAGATTGTCGCGCTTCTTGATAAAACCCCTGAGCACTCCGTTGATAAAGCCTTCGCGGCCGCGGCACAGCCGGCGTGCCAGCGCGACCGTCTCGTTGACGGCGGCATATTCAGGCACGCTCTCCATGCCGATGAGCTGATACAGCCCCAGCCTGAGCAGCGTGCGCTCGCGCCGGCCGGTTCTGCTGATGCCGGAGGCTATCAATTTGTCGAGATAATAGTCGAGCAGCAGCCTGTTTTCCAAAACGCCGTAGACCAGCTCTCTGACGAAGGCCGGGTCGGGCGGCGCGTTGCGCTGTATGAACTTGTTGATGCTGAGATTGGAATAAGCGGCGCTCGTTTCGATCTCCAGCAGGATCTCAAAGGCCGTCTTTCTGCCTGTATCCATCGCTTTCTCCTCTATGCCTTCCGGCTGAAGGGATTTATGTAAGCATGCTCCCCGCTTCGATTCTGTGGCCGCGCAGATAATCGGCCGCTTTCATGCGTTTCTTCCCGGCCGCCTGCAGCTCGCTGATTATCAGCACGCTGCCGCCGCAGGCAACCTTAAGTCCGTCCTTGCCGGCAGAAAGCACGGTGCCGTCTTTTTCTTTTGTCGCAAGGCCCGGCGCCTCGCCCTTCCAGATCTTTAACATCTGCCCGTCGCAGAAGCAGTATGCGCCCGGCCACGGGTCAAAGCCGCGGATCTTTCTTTCTATCTCTGCCGCCGGGCGGCTGAAATCTATCTGGCCGTCCTTTTTCGTGATCAAGCCGGCGTAGGTCGCCTTGCTCTCGTCCTGAGGGACAGGCGTAATCTTTCCTTCTTCGAGCTTGTCGAGCGTCTCAAGAAGCAGCGCAGAGCCCAGCTCTGCCAGCGCCTCTGAGAGCTCGCCGGCATTGAGAGCGCCGATTTTCATCGCCCGGGCAGAGAGGATGTCGCCCGTATCCAGTCCCTGCGCCATCTGCATGATCGTCACTCCTGTCTCCTCCTCGCCGCTTGCGATGGCCATCTGGATCGGCGAAGCTCCTCTCAGCTTCGGCAGCAGCGAAGCGTGGACATTGACGCAGCAAAGGCGCGGAAGCGTCAGAACCGCCGCCGGCAGGATCTGTCCGTAGGCCGCGACCACGATGATGTCCGGCTGCGCCTCTTTCAGCGCCGCCAGCGCGGTCTCGTCGTCTCTCAGTCTTTCCGGCTGCAAGACCGGGATCTGCTTCGCGGCGGAAAGCTCCTTGACGGGCGAGCACTGAATCTTCTTGCCGCGGTCTTTGGCTCTGTCCGGCTGCGTAAAGACCAGCGCCACCTCATGACGGCTGCCCAAAAGCGCGGACAGCACCGTGGCGGCAAAGTCAGGCGTGCCCATAAACACTATCTTCATGCCCTTAACCTCCGTCCTGCTACTCTTCTTCCTCTTCTTCGGCCAGCTCTGACGCATCCCTGATGTCGGTTGCCTTGTCGATGTAGAGGATGCCGTCCAGATGATCGTACTCGTGGCACATCACTCTGGCGTCAAAGTCATAGAATTCGTAAGTCTGCTTCTTTCCCTCCAGATCGAGAGCCTCTATTTTGATGTGATCCGGCCGCTCAACGGTGCCGACAAAGCCCGGCACGCTCAGGCAGCCCTCGTCATCGAGCTGACTGCCGCTCTGCTCCAGGATCACAGGATTGATCATGTAATATACTCTGCCCGGCTCAGGCTCGGCCACAAACATCCTCCGCAGCACGCCGACCTGCGGGGCGGCTATGCCTACGCCGCTGTGAGCGCGCATCGTCTCCAGCATATCCTCCATCGTCATCCTGATCCTGTCTGTGACCTCTGCGACCTCACGGCAATGCTTTCTCAGAACCTCATCGCCCTCGGTCACCACATTTCTAAGTGCCATAATTACCTCCTAATATGTGCTGTACGGATTTACATCTATATCCATGTTGCACGCTGCTTTTTCTTCTATCATTATTTTGTTGAAATTTCCCAGCTGATATATATATTCGTTGCGGCTGCCGCTCCTGGCCTTGATGATAATGTAGCTCCTGACGGCATCCCTGCCCTTAAATGAGGCGGAAATACGCGGCTTAAGCGATGACCCGCCCGGCACGGTCTGGGCAAGAAAACGGCGGCAGCGAGCGGCAAAGGCCAGAGCCGTCTCTTCGTCTGCGGCCGTAAAATTGACCATGATCAGATCGCTGAAGGGCGGATAGTCCAGGAGCCTTCTCAGCCTGATCTCGCCGCGGTAAAAGCTTTCGTAATCGTGCCCGGCGGCTGCAAGGATCGCGTTGTCCTCCGGCTCGTAGGTCTGAATGATCACCCGCCCCTGCCTTTCGCCGCGCCCGGCCCGGCCTGCGGCCTGGGTTATGAGCTGAAAGGTCCTTTCTGCCGAGCGGTAATCGGGAATGTTAAGCGTCACATCGGCGGCGATCACTCCTACCAGACCCACATTGTCAAAGTCCAGACCCTTGGCCACCAGCTGCGTACCGATCAGTACCTGGGTGCGGCCGCTGGCGAAGGCGCCCAGGATGCGGTCCAGATCGCGCCTGGTCTTAAGCGCGTCGATGTCGAGGCGATCAGTGACCGCCTGCGGAAAAAATTTCTGCACGGCTTCTTCAACCTGTTCGGTGCCGATGCCGAAATGCTTAATATACGGACTGCCGCACTGCGGACATTGCTGCGGCAGCGAAAACGCCCGCCCGCAGTAGTGGCAGACCAGCTTTTCTCTGTCCTTGTGATAAGTGAGCGAGATTCCGCACTGCGGACACTTCATGACATGACCGCAGCTGCGGCAGGAAACAAAGCTCGCATAGCCGCGCCTGTTCTGCAGCAGGATCACCTGCCTGCCGGCCGCAAGCTCCGTGCTGATCGCCTCATGCAAAAGGCCGCTGAAGATCGAGGTGTTTCCTTCCTTGAGCTCCTGCCTCATATCGGCGATCAAAACCTGCGGCAGCGGCGTCTTGTTGTAGCGCTCCTTAAGGCGCAGGAGCTGGTATATCCCCTGCGCGGCCCGGTAGCTGGAAACGACGGCCGGTGTAGCGCTGCCCAGAAGCAGCACGCCCTTATGGTAGCCCAGGCGCTTTAAAGCTATGTCGACCGTCTCATATTTAGGCGTCATATCGGCCTTGTAGCTGGCCTCGTGTTCTTCATCCATGATGATGAGCCCCAGGTCGTCAAGCGGGGCAAAAACGCCCATGCGCGCGCCGATAACTATGCGTGCGCGGCCGCTCCTGATGCGCTGCCATTCGTCATATCTTTCCCGCGGCGTCAGCTTGCTATGCAGCACCGCCAGGTTTTCCTTGCCGAAGCGGCCGATAAAGGCGCTGATCACCTGTCTGGTGAGCGAAATCTCCGGCACCAGCATGATCGCCCCGCGGCCGAGCGCAATCGCCTTGGCGATGGCTTCCATGTAGACCTGCGTCTTGCCGCTGGCGGTGAC
>CALWNX010000076.1 GCA_944382925.1 uncultured Clostridia bacterium
ATTGGATAGAGTCGCGCACTACGAATGCGAAGGTTAGGGGTTCGAGTCCCTTATGGCGCACCATTTTTCAAAGACGATCCACATCGGATCGTCTTTTTTATACGCTTGCATGAAGGCGTCCCGAAACATCGGCCCGAAACAGTGGCCCGAAAAGGCAGTCCGAAGCGGTGGCCCGGTTCGCCCCTGCTAAATCGTTTGCATCCGGCGTTTTTCTGGCAGAGTGCGGCCATCGTGCAGAGTTTGGCAGGGGGCGGCCGCCGCGCCTGTCCCTGCGAAAAGTCCGGCCGCCGCCCCTTGACGGGCGGCGGCCTAAGAGTGTAGACAAACCCCCAACAACTTCATTTGTGAATTTATCTGGGGGTGCTGGCTTTTTCTTCGTTTAATAGTGAATGTTGTACTTTTTTGATCAAAACAAAAAAACTACAACAATTGAGCGTCAACCGATCCATTTTTGAGAGTGCCGTGGGCGCAATGTTGTAATATCTTGCACATTCCTGCCGTAATTACAACCAAAATGTTGTAACCATGGCAGCTTTCTCCAAAAAATACAACATCGCCTGTTTTGAGCGCCCGTGTAAGTGCGGTTCGCCGCGAAAATGTTGTAATAAAAAGCAAGATCGCTCTTTAACTTCAACATGAGGGTGAAATAGCATCGGTCGCCGACGTTGTCCGTTTTGGCTCAGGCGCCGCAAAAAGCCAACATTCCCTTCCATTTTCATCCATTTTTCGGTCATGTGGGGCCCGTTGTTGGCTTTTTGAAAGCAATATGTGATTTCAGACAACAGTTTTTTGCAAAATCGTTGTCCATTTCTGTATCCGGCAGGCAAAAAGCCAACATCAGCCGAATTTAGGCTGCCGTGGCTGTCTGCGGCGAGATTTGCTTGCAACGGGGTTTGTCTACAGTCTGCGGCCGCCGCCCCTTGACGGGCGGCGGCCTTTGTCATTATACTAGAACATATAAAGCTGAAAGGAAGATTAGAAGATGATCGACAAGATGCTCATCAGAGGCGCAAAAGTGCATAATCTGAAAAATATAGATGTAGACATTCCGCTGAACAGGATCGTCGGTATCGCCGGTGTTTCCGGCTCCGGCAAATCTTCGCTGGCGCTGGGCGTGCTCTACGCCGAAGGCTCCCGCCGCTATCTGGAATCACTTTCCACTTATACAAGAAGGCGCATGACGCAGGCCTCCAAGGCCGCTGTCGACGAAGTCCTGTACGTGCCGGCCGCGCTGGCCCTGCATCAGCGGCCGGGTATTCCCGGCATCCGCAGCACCTTCGGCACCGGCACGGAGCTCTTGAACAGCCTGCGCCTGATGTATTCGCGCCTGGCCAGCCACCGCTGTCCAAACGGTCATTATTTAGTGCCGTCGCTGGCGGTCGCCGCCGGCAAGGAGCTGGTGTGTCCTGTCTGCGGCGTGCATTTTTATGCGCCGACAGCAGAAGAACTGGCCTTCAACTCGCAGGGAGCCTGTCCGCAGTGCGGCGGCACAGGCAGCGTGCGCACCGTGGACCTGGAAACGCTGGTCCCGGACGACTCGCTGACGATCGACGAGGGCGCAGTCGCTCCCTGGAACAGCCTCATGTGGTCGCTGATGACCGACGTCTGCCGGGAAATGGGCGTACGCACCAACGTACCTTTCCGCGAGCTCACGCCGCAGGAAAAGGAGATCGTCTACCACGGACCGGCGGTCAAGAAGCACATCCTCTACAAAGCGAAAAATACCAATCAGGCCGGAGAGCTTGATTTTACATATTTCAACGCCGTCTATACGGTAGAAAACGCCCTCGCCAAGGTCAAGGACGAAAAGGGCATGAAAAGAGTAGAAAAGTTTCTCAAAGAAGAGGTCTGCCCGCAGTGCGGCGGCAGCCGGCTTTCCGCGGCGGCCCGTGCGCCAAAGCTGTGCGGCCTCACGCTGGCCGAAGCGTGCACGATGACGCTTTCGGCGCTGACCGCATGGGTGCGGGATATGCCGGGCAGCCTGCCGGAAGAAATGCGCCCCATGGCCTTAAGCATCGCCGACTCGTTTCTCAGCGCTTCCCGCCGCCTGCTCGACCTGGGGCTTGGCTATCTGACGCTCGACCGCGCCTCCTCCACGCTTTCCACCGGCGAAAGGCAGCGCATGCAGCTGGCGCGCGCCGTCCGCAATCGCACCACCGGCGTTCTCTATGTGCTGGACGAGCCTTCGATCGGCCTGCATCCGGCCAACATCGCCGGCCTCGCCGGCGTGATGCGCGATCTGGTCAGCGACGGCAACACCGTGATCCTCGTCGATCACGACACGCAGATTCTCAGGGAAGCCGACTGGATCATCGAAATGGGTCCGCGGGCCGGAGCCGGCGGCGGACAGATCATCGCTAAAGGCACAGTGAACGGCATCTGCCAGAATTCCGCCTCGCAGATCGGCGCTTTTCTCTCAGGCAAGGAAGAAACACTCCGGCGCCGGCTTCCCGCCGAGGATGAAATATTTCTGCAGGGCGCGCTGCACCTTGCCACCGGCCCGATACACACCGTAAAGCCGCTCGCGGTCGCTATTCCCCGCGGAAGACTGACGGTCGTGAGCGGCGTTTCCGGCTCCGGCAAGACGACCATGGTACTCGAAAGCCTGGTACCCGCCTTACAGGCTGCCATCGACGGACGCCAGCTGCCGCCGCATGTACGCGCGCTGAAAGCGGACGGCATCCGCCACGTCAAGCTGATCGACGCTTCGCCGATCGGCATCAACGTGCGCTCGACCGTCGCCACCTATGCCGGCGTCCACGACGAACTGCGCAAGGCCTTTGCCCGCAGTCAGGATGCCCGGTCAAGGGGCCTGAAGGCCGGCGATTTTTCATATAACACGGGCTCCCTGCGCTGCCCGGAATGTGACGGCACCGGTGTCATCAGCCTCGACGTGCAGTTTCTGCCGGACGTCAACATTCCTTGTCCTGCCTGCCGCGGCTCGCGCTACAGCCGGGCGGCGCACGAGGTCAGGCTGACCAACAAGGCGGGGCTTTCCTGCTCCCTGCCGGAGCTGATGTCCATGGATATAGAAGCCGCCGCCGATTTTTGCCGCGACATGAAGAGCGTGGCGCCAAAATTACAGACGCTCTTGCAGCTCGGCCTCGGTTACCTCACCCTCGGCGAAGAAACGCCGAGCCTCTCGGGCGGTGAAGCGCAGAGACTCAAGCTGGCCAGCGAAATCGGCAGATCGCAGAGCGACTCGGTCTTCGTCTTCGACGAGCCTTCGATCGGCCTGCATCCGCTCGACGTCCGCGTGCTGCTCGACGTGTTCCAGACCCTGATCGAAAGCGGCGCGACCGTCGTCGTAATCGAACACGACCGCGACATCATCCGCAACGCCGACTACATCATCGACATGGGCCCCGGCGGCGGCGCCGAAGGCGGAAAAATAATAGCTGCCGGGACTCCGCAGCAAATTGCCGCAAATCCCGGCAGCATCACCGGCAAATATCTGTAGTATTACAGACAACTGTCTGCCGCAGGCAGCGTCTTTAGATACTGCCTGCGCCCTTCTTCGTACAGGTTGCGCCCCTGGCAGTCGATGACCACCACCGCCGGAAGGTCTTCCACCTCCAGCCTCCTTATCGCCTCTGCGCCCAGATCCTCGTAGGCCACGATTTCCGCCGATTTGACGCAGCGCGCCAGCAACGCGCCGGCTCCGCCGATAGCGCCGAAATAGACGGCTTTGTTCCTGACCATCGCCTCAACGACCTCGGCAGAACGCTTGCCCTTGCCGATCATGCCGCGCAGGCCCAGATCCAGAAGGCAAGGTGCATAAGCATCCATCCTGTAGCTTGTCGTCGGCCCGGCTGAGCCGATCACCCGACCCGGAGCGGCTGGCGCCGGGCCCACATAATATATGATCGCATCGCGCACATCAAACGGCAGCGGCCTGCCCTGCTGCACCAGCTCTACAAGCCGCTTGTGCGCCGCATCCCTGGCCGTATAGATCACGCCGCTGATCAGCACATTGTCGCCGCTCTTAAGCGCCAGCGCCTGCTCCTTTGTAAACGGCAGCCGCACATGCTTTACGCCCTCTGCCGCGCCGCCCGCTGACTTGCCCGGCGTCTTTTTTAATCCTTCCATAACGCTCAAAGCCTCCTTTACAGCACTGCCGTCCTGTGGCGCGTCACATGGCAGTTGATGTTGACAGCGCACGGCAGTCCGGCAATATGCGTCGGCAGCACCTCGATGTTGACCGCCAGCGCAGTCGTGCGCCCGCCAAAGCCCTGCGGACCGATGCCCAGCGCGTTGATCTTCATGAGCAGCTCTTCCTCGAGCTCGGCGTAATACGGATCAGCGTTGCGCACGTCAAGCGGCCGCAGCAGCGCCTGCTTGGCCAAAAGCGCCGCCTTGTCGAAGGTTCCGCCCAGGCCCACGCCCACCACGATCGGCGGGCACGGGTTCGGCCCGGCCTCCTCCGCCACGCGCAGGACGAAATCCCTGACGCCATCCAACCCGTCCGAAGGCCGCAGCATCTTGATCTGGCTCATGTTCTCGCTGCCAAAGCCTTTGGGCGCCACGGTGATTTCCAGTCCGTCGCCGGGCACGATGTCGTAATATATCACGGCCGGCGTGTTGTCGCCCGTGTTGACGCGGCGCAAAGGATCGGCCACGCAGGATTTGCGCAGGTAGCCCTCGCGGTAACCTTCGCGCACGCCCTCGTCGACCGCCGCCCTGAGATCGCCTTCGATGTGTACATCCTGGCCGAGCCTGAGAAAGACGCAGGCCAGTCCCGTATCCTGACAGATCGGCACTCCCTCAGCAGCCGCAATCAGATAGTTCTCCTCTATTTTTTCCAGCACGCTTCTGGCGATCGGAAAAGTCTCATCCTGCCTGCATCTCCTGATCGCTTCGCGCACATCCGCCGGCAGATCGCAGTTGGCCTCGATGCAGAGCTTTTTTACTGCTTCCGTAACGGCTCCGGCCTTAATCGTTCTCATCATAACCTCCCCGGCCCCAAGTCCGGCCGCACGTTAATATTTTTCCTTGATCACGCCCGTTCTGAAGGCTTCCAGCAGATCCTTGAGATCGTCCACCTTCTCCACCAGCTCCGCGCCCTGATCGGTGTCGAGGATCAGCAGCCTTTCCGGCATAGTTTCCACCGTCTTCATCACCGGCGAGTGGAATTCCTGCGTGCCGTCCGCCTGCAGCGGCGAATAAGGCTTGTGCTCGGCCAGCGCCATAAAGCGCGAGTTGAAGATAAAGGTATAGCCGGCGATGCCGGTCTGCTTCTGGTAAGCCTTAGAAATGCCGCCGTCGATGACGTACAGCAGGCCGCCGCCCTTGATCGGCGACTCGCCGTCCTTGATCTTTACCGGCACATGTCCGTTTAAGATCTTGGCGTTGCCCGGATCGAGCTCAAACTCGCGAATGATCTTCTCGCAGGTCTCGCGCTTGTTGATCAGCTTGTAGTAAGGCCTTACCGGCTCTTTGTGCGTGCTCTTGTCAGCGATGAACAGGCGCTCAAAGGTGGTCATCTTTTCCTTGCCGAACAGCGGTGAATCGCCGCCCAGCCACAGGTACCACATCAGATCGCCCGCATAACCCTGCTCGTCCGCTCTGTGCGGCGTGTAGTATGCTTTACGCACCTGATCGTCCAGATAGTCCATCAGATCCTTGCCCGCCAGGCTCACCCCGCCCAGCGTAACCGGCTGAAAATTGCCTTCCTCGTCGAGCGGAATGCAGCCGTGATAGAGCAGATTGCCGTTGATTCTGGTGTAGAGCGCGCCGTGGCTGTAGAGGAACTTGATGTGGCTCTGCAGCTTCTCGGAATTGACGAAGGAAGCGGAAAGCGCTCTCAGCACTTCTTCCTCCTCGGCGGTAAGGCGGTACGGATCGCTCGGGTCCAGGGTCGGGAAATTGGTGTCGCGCAGCGGCCATTCCACGCCCTCGACTACGACCGTGCCTTTTTCCAGATCGATCTTGTCGAGCAGCAGGCGCTTTTCGAGGCCGTATTCAGGATGGTTCCTGATCCGCTGCCCCTCGACCTTGAACTGGCAGATGGCGATGGCCTTGTGCATCTTGGCCGCCAGCTCCTCCGGCACCGGATCGTACTGGTTCTTGTCGAGTATGTGCGGTTTAAAAAATTCGCACGGATCTTCGCTGTACACCTTTTCGGCGAAGGTCGCCAGCGGACGCAGGTTGATGCCGTAGCCCACTTCCAGCATATCGAAGTTGTTATAGCTGATGTTCATGCGCAGGACGTTGGTGATGCAGGCCCAGTTGCCGGTCGCCGCGCCCATCCACACGATGTCGTGATTGCCCCACTGAAAATCGACGTCATGGTAGTTTATGAGAAAGTCCATGATCGCATCAGGGTGCGCGCCGCGGTCGAAGATGTCGCCGATGATGTGCAGCTTGTCTACCGCCAGCCGGCTGATGGATTCCGTCAGCTCGATTATGTAGTCCTCCGCCAGTCCACATTCAATGACGGAAGCGATGATTTCGTTGTAATAATAGGCTCTGTTGGCCTCGTCGTCAGCGTGCAAAAGCTCGTCCATGCTGTAGTCCATGTACTTCGGCAGCCGCTGACGCACGCGCGAGCGCGTGTATTTGGTGGAAACCGATTTGCAGATCGTAATTAACCGATAGATGGCCGTCGCGCACCAGTCGTCGAAATTCTTTTCGCTCTTTTTGCGCCGCGCCAGCTCCGCCTCCGCGTTGTAGATCAGCGAGGCCAGATCGTCGCGGTCCTTTTCGCTGAGCACCGCGCCGTAATGCTCGTCGATCTTCATCTTGATCGTGCCCGAAGCGCTCTTGAGCATGTGGATAAAGGCTTCGTGCTCGCCGTGCAGATCGCTGAGAAAGTATTCGGTGCCCTTCGGCAGCGCGAGAATCGCCTTCAGATTGATGATTTCCGCCGAAGCGGCTCTGATGTTGGGATAGTCCTTCGCCAGACGGACCAGATATTTGATGTCAGCCATAATGCTTCCTTTCTGTTCGCTGCGGGCAGTCCTTCTCCCCGGCCCGCACTTTTTTCCATTTTAATAATACAATAGTCCGGCAGGTAAAATCAAGGCTTATTGTGCGCCCGCCCTGTTCTTATCTCAGTGCACTTCGGTTCCCGAATAGTAATGCGTCAGGATCTGCCGGTAATCGCTGCCTGCAAGCGCCATACCGTGCGCGCCGTACTGGCTCATGCCCACGCCGTGTCCGGAGCCATTGGAGGTAAAGGTAATCATAGTGCCGTCCGCACTGAAGCTGATCGTAAACAGGGCCGAGCTTAAGCCCAGCGCGCTGCGCACCTGGGTGCCGGCAAACACTGCGCTGCCGATCTTTATCTCGCTCACCCGGCCGCCCTGCGTGTGATCAAGGATCTTAATGTTTTCAGCCGAAAGCGCCCCGATGCTTTTCTCAGGATAGGCCGCCGCCAGCAGCGCAGCGAGCTCCGTCAGGCTGAAGCTTTTCTCCTCGTTCTTATGCGTGGCCTGCTCCTCATAAGGGCTGGAAACGCTGACCAGATACGGATAAGCGCCGGAAAAGACGTCCTCAGAATTTTCCGTCTGACCCCCGCTGGAGCTGAAGAAAAGCGGCTGGCTCACCAGCTCACCCTGATAGTACAAAAGCTCCCCGGCCGTCGCCGCGCAGGCCTTCTTGATCTTCGCCAGTCCGCTTTCTTCCCAGCCCTCTGCGTGAATCGCAATCAGCTCGGCCTCGCCTTTGTAGACCTGGCAGTGAGTAGTGTCACACAGCGCCGCTTCCGGATGCGAGGCAGGCTTTGCATCCGCATATTTGCTGAGCTTGGCCATCGCATAAGTGCGTGCCGCCACCGACTGCGCCTTGAGGGCTTCCTCGTCGAAATCAGCCGGCATCTCGCTGGCCGTGACGCAGGCGACATATTCTTCAAAATCCAGCTCCTGCGCGCGTTCTTCGTCCGTCAGCCAGACCGTGATCGTCTGCGGGGTCTTGAGCTTACCGGCAAAATCCTCATCATCTCCGCCGTCCGCTTCGTCTCCGCCCGCGCCCAAAAGCAGCCCTGCCGCCAGCGGCACGCCGACCACAAATACGGCCAGCAGCAGTATCACCGCGATCAGTTTTCTTGCCATCTTCCTTCCGTCCTTTACATGCAAACCTCCTTTCAGTGTATGAAAAAAAGCGGTGAATTATCACCGCTTCTTTCAGTCGTCTATCTTTGTGATTCTGGCTCCCAGTCCGGAGAATTTCTCGATGAAACGCTCATATCCGCGTTCGATATGATAGATGTCTGCGATCTCCGTCCGGCCCTCTGCTACCAGCCCTGCCAGCACCATGGCCGCGCCGGCTCTCAGGTCGGTGGCGATCACGTTGCAGCCTCTGAGATGAGTGCCGCCTCTGATGACCGCCCGGTTGCCCGCCGTCTCGATCTGCGCGCCCATCTTGCCCAGCTGTGAGACGTGCATGAAACGGTTTTCAAAGACCGTTTCGATGACGGTGCTGGTGCCGTTTACCGTCGTCAGATACGCCATAAACGGCGACTGGATGTCGGTAGGAAAGCCCGGATAAGGCAGCGTCTTAATGTCGGTCGCTATCTGCGGTCCCAGATCGCCGCGCACCATGATGTCCTCGTCGCCGGCCTCGATTCTCACGCCGCATTCGCGCATTTTGGCGATGATCGGCTTGAGATGATCAGGCTCTACGTTTCTGATGTTGACAGCGCCTCTGGTAATCGCCGCCGCCAGCATAAAGGTGCCCGCTTCGATCCTGTCGGGGATCACGGTGTGCTTGGCTCCATGAAGCCTCGGCACCCCCTCTATCCTGATCGTATCAGTGCCGGCCCCTCTGATCTTGGCCCCCATCTTGTTGAGGAAGTTGGCCAGGTCGACGATCTCCGGCTCTTCTGCCGCATTTTCTATATAGGTCGTCCCTTCCGCAAGCACCGCTGCCATCATGATGTTCTCAGTCGCTCCTACGCTCGGAAAGTCCAAGTATATCTGATCTCCTATCAGGCCCTGACCACCGGCTACAGCCTCAACATAATCGTTGTCCTCGCTTTTAGTGATGATCGCGCCCAATATTTCAAAGCCCTTGAGATGAAGCTCTATCGGCCTGGCGCCGATAGCACAGCCACCGGGAAGCGGTATCCTCACCCTGCCCTTGCGCGCCAGCAACGGGCCCATCACAAGAATAGAGGCTCTCATTCTGCTGACGAGATCCTTCTGCAATTCCGTGGAAAGGATGTCCTCCGTGCGCACGGAGATGGTGTTTTCACCGTTTTCCTCGATTTCTGACCCCAGCGAAGCCAGTATCTCCTTCATCAGGTTCACATCCGCCAGATGAGGAACGGCGTCGATGATGCACTCCTCGTCTGAAAGCAGCGTGGCTGCCATCAGGGGCAGAACTGCATTTTTGGCGCCGCTGATGCTGACCTCTCCTCTCAGAGGGCCGCTCTGCTCTACAATATACTTTGCCAATTCAAAAGCCTCCAGCAGACTATAATTTCTTCATTTCTTCGATGCATGTCTTGCATACGTTCTTGCCATGGATGGAAACCACGTCCTTGACATTGCCGCAGAATATGCAGGCCGGCTCATATTTTTTCAGCATGATATAATCGCCGTCTACGAATACTTCCAAAGAGTCCTCAGTCTTGATCCCCAAATTTCTTCTCAGCTCCACGGGGATCACTACTCTACCCAATGGATCAACCGGTCTGACAATTCCTGTTGCTTTCATTTTTCGTCCTCCTCTTTTCTTTCTGTTACTTATGCTCTTTATCTTTGTTGGTCGGTTTTCTGACGAGACCGGCAAAGCTCGTAACCGCGTTGACGATGTGAGTCGCGGCGGCGACTACGCTCTGGTTGCCCTTGATTGCGTCTACAACCGTTCCTACCGATTCATATGCCCCATCGACGAGCTTGTCCACCTTCTGAGCCTGGCTGGCGGCCACGCCGGAAACGACTTTGGCGTCGTCCAGCACCGCGCAGGTCTTGTCAAGCGTCTTGAGAGCCTTTCTAACGAGTGCGATCAGGTATATCAGTAAAACAGCGGCCAGCACTGCGATCACTGTCAGCAGCGCGCCCTCCCATGTGATAGTTACTGTCATAAAATACCTCCTTACTGGCATACTCTTTTTATTATACCTCAGAAATAGAAAAATCTTCAAGACATTTTTAATGTTCTTCATACAATTTATTACAGGATAAGGAGATGACACATTATGATGAATCTGATCTGGGCGGCGATCTTTATCGTCTCCTTTATCTACGCCTGTCTGGCCGGCAACCTCGGCGCGCTCAACGAAGCGCTGACGGAAGCTGCAAGCGAAGCGGTGGAATTCATCATCGGTCTGGCCGGCATCATGGCTATGTGGAGCGGTCTGATGGAGATCGCCGAGCGCACCGGCCTCATCAACAAGCTTTCCCGCCTGCTGCTGCCTTTTACCAGGCTGCTGTTTCCCCGCCAGAAGGACCCGGAAACTCTGTCGGCGATCATTATGAGCTTCATGGCCAACATCTTCGGTGCCGGCAACAGCTCGACGGTCTTTGCCCTGCGCACCATGGAAAAGCTGGATGAACACAATCATCACAGCCCTGTGGCCAGCAACGACATGTGCACCTTCGCCGTCGTCAACATGGCCTTCGCTCCCATCTTTCCTGTCATGGCGATCCAGATCCGCACGGAGCTGGGTTCTGAAGATCCCTATTCGATCGTCCTGCCCTCCGTCATCACCGCCTCGGTCACGATCCTCGTCTCGGTCCTGGTCTGCAAATATCTGGAAAGGAGAAACTGATGAGCCAGATCTTTACTCTGCTGTCGGTGGGCTTTCTGCCGGCGATGAGCGCTCTCATCATCGCCTACGGGCTCTGGAAGCGCGCTCCCATCTACGACTACTTCATCGAAGGCGCCAAAAGCGGGCTCAAGACGGCCGTCGAGATCCTTCCCTTCCTGATCGGCATCTTTATCGCCATCAACAGCCTGACCTCCTCCGGCATCCTCAATCTGATCGATCTGCTGCTGGCACCGCTGCTGACAGCTCTGGAAGTGCCGGCTCAGCTCCTCCCGCTGATGTTCCTGCGCGCCATCTCCGGCAGCGGTTCTCTGATCATCCTGCAGGACATCCTCGAAAACGTAGGCCCCGATTCTTATGCCGGCCGCGTGGCCTGCGTGATGACCGGCGGCTGCGAAACCATCATCTATGTCCTGGCTCTCTACTTTGGCGTCACGGGCGTAAAACAAATGAGGCACGCCCTCAAAGGCGGCCTCATCGGCTACGTGACCGGCATCATCGTGTCGATCGTGATATGCAAATTCATCTAGCTTTCGCCGCGCCGTTTCAGCTCCCGCAGCCGTCTCAGCGGTAAGCGGCCAGCACCTGCGGCGTAAAGCCTCCCTCTTCATCGTAGACGCAGATCGGCTCGAGCAGCTTGAGCTCGCGGCCGCCGTCTTTGATCATGTGGATGAGCAAAAGATTCGGCGCCGTATCGCGCCGCGGACTGACGAAAAGCAGCTCCTTGGGCTCCAGCCTGTGCTCCCGGCCAAAGCAGCAGATGTCCGCCAGTCTGGCCGGCCGGTGCACCATGAACAGCTCTCCCCGCGGCTTGAGCAGAAAGGAAGCGCAGCCCATAAATTCGTAAAGTCCCGCCGTCGTCTCGTGCCTGGCCACGGTCTTGGGCGCGTGGTCATTGATCAGGCCGCCGCCGCTGACAAAATACGGCGGATTGGTGACGACGATGTCTACCTGTCCTTTGAGCTCCGCGCCCCAGCTTTCGCCTGCGCCCGCTACGTCATCGTTTATATACGATATACGCTCTTCTAGTCCGTTGAGCACGGCGCTGCGCACGGCCCGCTCGCAGCAGTCCTCCTGCAGCTCGATGCCGTAAATACGGCTCTGCGGCAGTCTGGCGCTGAGGATCAGGGGGATCACTCCCGTTCCCGTGCCCAGATCGACGATGAGGCCGGCTCTGCCCTTGTGCCTGGTGGCGGCGAAATCGGCCAGCAGCACGGCGTCGATGCCATAGCAGAAATCCTCCGGCTTCTGTATCAGCTTCAGCCCGCCGAAGCCGATCTCATCTATGCGTTCTCCTGCGTTTATTTCTACCATCTCTATACGATCGCTTTATATGTCCAATCTATATTCCCGCGCCTTTTCAGTCCTTGATCAGTCCTTGATCAGTCCTTGATCAGCTCTTCGATCTCCTTCATGGTGTCAGCGTCCACGCCCTCGAAGAGATTGGCATTCTTGCGGTTATCCTTGCGCTTGTCCAGTCGTCTGATGTCCTGTTTTTTGTAGGTGTAAATATCGTCGGAAAGCTGTTCTTCCTGCGAAGGAGCGGCTTCTTCCTCGCCTTTTTTGCGCCGCGGCTTATCCTCGACATAAAGCCTCGCCCGCACGGTACCGGCCAGCAGATTGGTGTCCGTGACCTTGCCCATGCCGTCAGGCGTCTTGATTCTTTCGCCCACATCGGGCATGCCCTTGCGCAACTCCATGTAGATGTCGTTTTCGTATTTGAGGCAGCACATCAGGCGGCCGCAAATGCCGGAAATCTTGGCCGGATTGAGGGAAAGGTTCTGCACCTTGGCCATCTTGATCGATACCGGCTCAAAGTCGGCCAGCCAGCTGTGACAGCACAGAGCGCGGCCGCAGCTGCCGATGCCGCCCAGCATCTTGGCCTCGTCGCGCACGCCGATCTGCCTCAGCTCGATGCGCATCTTGAAGACTCCGGCCAGATCCTTGACCAGCTCACGAAAATCCACTCTGCCGTCGGCGGTGAAATAGAAGACGATCTTACTGTTGTCGAAGGTGTATTCGACGTCGATGAGCTTCATCACCAGCCCGTGCTTGTCGATTTTTTCCTGGCAGAGCCGCATGGCCCGTTCCTTCTTTTTGACGTTTTCCTCGTGCTGCCGGTGATCCTTTTCATCGGCGAGCCTGATGATCTTCTTCAGCGGCGCCACGATCTCGTTCTCGCCCACTTCGATCACGTCCATCGTTACCGTCCCGAATTCCATGCCGCGGGCCGTCTCCACGATCACGTTGTCGCCCGCCTTGACTTCTATCTTGTCAGGGTCGAAATAATATACTTTTCCGGCCGTCTTGAATCTTACGCCAGCAACCTTTACCATTGCGTTCCTCCGATTTTTATCAATAAATTTTTCAGCGCATACTGATAGTTGACCTTGGCCAGCAGGTCGCGCCTGGCCTCTTCTATCAGCTCAATGCTGCGCATGATCTTTTCTTTTCTGTAAAGCCGGTAGCGTTCGTCCTTTTCTGTCAGCAGGGCCTCGTAGATGCGTTCCAGCCCGTCCAGCAGCGCGAAGGCGTCCTCGCGGCTCTTCATCTTTTCTGCCAGCAGGCTCTTAAGACTGGCAAAGCCTGCGCCTTCTGCGAGAGCACCAAAGATAGCTTCTGCGGCTTCGGTTCCGGGCATTTCCGCCGTGGTTTTTTCGTCTGCCAGCCTGTAGGTCACGCATCTTGACCTGATGGTGGCGAGCAGGTTTTCCGTGTTCTCGGAAAGCAGCATGATCACCGCCGCGCCGTATGGCTCTTCCAGCGTTTTGAGCAGCCTGTTCTGCGCCCGCGCCGTCATGGTGTCGGCATCCTTGATGATCGCCAGATTGCGCTCGCCAAACGGTTTTCTGCGCAGCTTCTCCTGCAACTCCTCGATCTGCTCGTCTTTGACGGACATGCCGTCGGCTTCGACCATATGCAGATCTTCGTAATTGCCGTGCTCAAGCTTGCGGCAGGCCGGGCAGCTGTCGCAGCCCAGTCCCGGCGCCTTTTGGCAGACGATGGCCTTGCAGAACTCGAGAGCAAAGCCTTCCTTGTCTGCCAGGCGGTCGCCTTCTATTATATAGGCATGAAAGACGCGGCCGTTTCTGATGCTTTCAGCGAGCCGCTCTGTCATCCTGTTATTTTCCCGAAATCTGCCAAGGGACACTTTGCAACACTTCCTCCAGCTTTTTGTATATATCGAGCTTGATTTCTTCTATGCCGCGGCTGGCGTCGATGCCGACGATGCGCTGCGGATAGCGTTTTTCCAGAGCCAGATAGCCTTCAAAGGCTCTGATATGAAAGTCGTCCTGCTCGCGTTCCAGCCTGTCCTGCTGTTCAGCCCTGATGCGCCGCCGCCCCACGCGCGGGTCCATCTTCATCAGAAAGGTCACGTCCGGAATACAGCCGTCAATGGCGAAGCCGTTGATGATGCTGACCGGCTCGCCCAGCCCGCGGCCGTAGCCCTGATAAGCGATGCTAGAATCAGCAAAACGGTCGCAGACCACGATCTTGCCTGCCGCCAGCGCCGGCTTGATAACCTGGCGCACATGCTGCGCCCTGGCCGCCGCATAAAGCAGGGCTTCCGTCATATCGCTCATCTCCGTCAGCTCCTTGTCGAGGATGATCTCGCGCAGCTTTTCGCCGATCACCGTACCGCCCGGTTCGCGCGTGAAAACAATGTCTATCCCTCTGTCAGCAAAAAAAAGCTTGATATTCTCAATCTGCGTCGACTTGCCCGATCCATCAGAGCCTTCTATGGAAATGAACAAACCTTTTCTCATCGTCTACTCCTTTTTAGCGCCTGCCCTGCTTGGTCGCGCCCTGCCACGCGCCTTGCTCAGACGTGCTCTGTGGCGCGCCCCGCCTATTCCTTTCTGCCGAGCTCGTCGACCAGCTTTTTAAGGAAATAATAGCACACGGCAGCCAGAGGAACGCAGATCAGCACTGCAAAGATTATTTTTATCGCCGTCATCCGCGTCTCCTCCCTTTAACAAACTCAAAATTCGCCTTATATTATACCATATCGCCGCGCGGAAATAAAGAGCAGGTTTTTCGGCGCTTGCCCGCCCCGTTTGCACAATTGGCAGCATCGGTTGCGCGCCGCCCTGCCTTGGTTGCGCGCCGCCCCTGACTTGATTGCGCGCCGACTCACTCCTGCTAAATCTTTGATTTCGCCGTCTTTAGCAGGGGTGCCCCCTGCTAAAGTGCCCGTTTTGCAGTCAATTAGCAGGGGCGACTCCTGCCAGAGACTGATTTTTATTTGATTTAGCAGGGGCGTTTTAAAGCAAATCGGCTGCTTAAGACGCGAGAGGAAGCGTTATACGGCATTTTGAAGCTAAATTACGCTTCGCGCGCATATAAATACCCCTGCTAAACATAGTCCAGCATGTAGGTTAGCAGGGGGCGCCCCTGTCAAATCGCTCAAAAAAGTCAATCTGGTAGGGGCAGAGCTTTTTGGCTCCTCTTAGCGTGCCTTATTAAGTTGCCGGCGATAGTATCGCCACCGCTTTATCTAGCTTCCGCGGCCTGTCCGAAATAAAAAAAACGAGCGCCTTTCGGAACTCGTTTCATCAAACCGGCAACTACCTACTTTCCCGGGCAGCTTCCCGCCAAGTATCATCGGCGCCAGAGAGCTTAACTTCTGTGTTCGGGATGGGTACAGGTGTTTCCTCTCCGCTATCGTCACAGGATCTTTCACTTGTCTTCCGCTTTACAACTGAGTGAGTATCAAAGCTTCGTACCCTTGGTCAAGTGTTCGACCTATTAGTACCTCTCAGCTAAGCGCATTACTGCGTGTACACCTGAGGCCTATCAACGTGGTAGTCTCCCACGGGTCTTACCTTGCGGAGGAAATCTATTCTTGTGGGGGGCTTCGCACTTAGATGCTTTCAGCGCTTATCCCGTCCATAGGTAGCTACCCAGCTGTGCCCTTGGCAGAACAACTGGTGCACCAGAGCTATGTCCATCCCGGT
>CALWNX010000077.1 GCA_944382925.1 uncultured Clostridia bacterium
CGCCATTGCCGCCGTCGCAGCAGCAGCATCCGCCGGGGCCCGGCGCGCTGTCGTCTGTGTTGATTATTATTGGCATGCCAATATAAGGATCTCTGATCAAGACAATACTTCCTTTCATTAGAGATTATGCTTCATTTTATGAAGCAGGGGGCTCCGGTGTGAAATGCGCCGGCGCATACGTAATTGACAAAAAAGCGCGCTTCAGGTATTATATAACATGTATAAGACTGAGCAGAACCAGATCGAGAGAGCGAAGAGACACAAGAACAAACACAAGAAGAAACGTATGGTGAATGAAAAATGGTGAAAGAAAAGCTGCGCGATATATGGAAAAAAGCCAAGCTGCTGCCTTCACGCGAGGATGACCTCAACAAAAGTCCTCTCAACGACTGGCTGATTTTCATGGCGGTGTTCATCGGCATGACGCTGATCGCCCTGACGTTTCGCTCCGTGGTGCAAAACCCGGATCTGAACATCACCATGTTCTATATCCTGGGAAACTTTCTGGTAGCCAGATACACGTCCGGCTATATATTCGGCTTTCTTTACGCGATTCTCAGCGTGCTGCTGATCAACTTTCTTTTCACCTATCCGTATCACGCCTTCAACCTGACGCTGGACGGCTATCCGGTTACCTTTATCGCCATGCTGGCGATCTGCCTGGTGACCTCGGTGCTGACCACCGGCCTCAAGGAGCAGGCCCGCCTGCTGATCCGGCAGGAAGAAGAGCTGATGGAAGCGCAAAAAGAAAAGATGCGCGCCAATCTGCTGCGCGCCGTCTCGCATGACATCAGGACGCCGCTGACCGGCATCATCGGCAACAGCGAATCCTATCTGGAGATGGAAAAACAGCTCAGCGACGAAGAAAAACGCAATATAATCGAAAATATCGAAAACGACGCCAACTGGCTTCTGAACATGGTCGAAAATCTCCTTACGGTCACCCGCATCAACAACGAGACCGCCAAGGTGAACAAGACGCTGGAGTCCGTAGACGACGTCGTTTCTTCAGCCATCGTCAGGTTCAAGAAGCGCTTTCCGGAAAGCACCGTCAAGGTGACGCTGCCGGAGGGGCTGGTGATGGTGATGATGGATCCCATGCTCATCGAACAGGTGCTGATCAACATCCTGCAAAACGCACAGGTACATGCGCACAGCACCAGGCCGCTGGAGCTTGCGGTCGAGGAACGCGAGCGCGAGGTCGTCTTCGCGGTCAAGGATTACGGCATCGGCATCGAAGAGGAGAGACTGGGCAGTATTTTCGACGGCGACGGCACATACAGCCAAGAATCGGCCGCGGACGGCAACAAGGGCATGGGTATCGGGCTTTCGATCTGCAAGACTATCGTGATGGCCCACGGCGGTTGTATAGAAGCGAAAAATCACGGGCAGGGAACGACCTTTGTCTTCTCGCTGCCTAAAGAAACGGAGGAGCAATAGCCACATGACACAGAAATTAACGGTATTGATAATCGAAGACGAGCATACTATATGTGATTTCATGGCCAAGACTCTCAATGCGCACGACTACAAGACAATCACCGCTCACACCGGCAGGGAGGGGCTTGCCTATCTGACCTCGTCGCTGCCCGACCTGGTGCTGCTTGATCTGGGACTGCCGGACATGGACGGCATAGAGATCATCAAGGAAACGCGCCAGTGGTCGAGCATTCCGATCATCGTCATTTCGGCCCGCAATCAGGAAAAAGAAAAGGTGGGCGCGCTGGACATCGGCGCGGATGACTATATCACCAAACCGTTCGGCACCTATGAGCTGATGGCCCGCATCAGGACCGCCATCAGGCACAGCAACAAAATTCTCGACGACCACGTGAACAACAACCGCCCTTATTCGGCCGGTGGTCTGGTGGTCGATTTCGAGAAGCGGCGCGTGACGGTCAACGATAAGGAAGTGCACCTGACCAGAGTAGAATACAAGATCGTTTCGCTTCTGGCCAAGAATTCCGGCAAGGTGATAACCTATGACACGATAATTAACGAGGTGTGGGGGCCTTATGCCGACGACAACAACAGGATCCTGAGGGTCAACATGGCCAACATCAGGCGCAAGATAGAAGAAACGCCAGGGGAGCCGAAGTATATTTTTACCGAGCTGGGCGTGGGGTACAGGATGCTTGAGGATGAGAATCTGAGCTGATGCCTGTAGCAAAGATCATAGTAGGAGATAACAGTTTTTAATGGTATTCAGCAGTTTACAGTTCATATTCATATTTTTGCCGGCCTTTCTGATCGTCTATTTCGCCATCCCGCGTACATGGCGGAACTTCTGGATCTTTGTGGGCAGCGTAGCTTTCTATGCCTTCGGCACTTTGGACAAGCCTCAGTACATTTTGCTTTTGGTGATGTCCGTGATAGTCAACTTCATCTTTGGCAAGGCGATCGGCAAAAGACGCCGGCGCGGGCGCGGCCGGGCGATGCTGGTATTAGGCATCATCTACAACCTGGCCTGGCTTTGCGTCTTCAAATACGCGGATTTTATCTTTGAAAACATCAATATTCTGGCCGAACACTTCGGCGGCAGCGGCGAGCTGCTCAAGCCGTGGCACCTGCTGCTGCCTGTGGGCATCAGCTTCTATACCTTCCAGAGCATCTCGTATCTGGTGGATGTTTACAGAGAGGATATTCCGGCCGAAAGCTCGCTGGCCAACTTCGGAGCTTATCTGACGATGTTCCCGCAGCTTATCGCCGGACCGATCATCAAGTACAGGGAGATACGGGAGGAAATGCGCGGCCGCAAGGCGACCTTCGCGCAGTTCGATCAGGGACTGCGCATTTTTGCGCTCGGCCTCGGCCTCAAGGTCATTCTCGCCAACCAGATCGGCAACCTCTGGACAGATATTCAGACTATCGGCTACGAGAGTATTTCCACGCCGGTGGCCTGGCTGGGCATCTTCGCCTACAGCTTTCAGCTTTACTTCGATTTCTACGGTTACTCGATGATGGCCATCGGCCTGGGGCGGATCATGGGCTTTACGATTCCGCAGAACTTCGATCATCCGTATGAGTCCTGCTCGATGACGGAATTCTGGCGGCGCTGGCATATGACGCTGGGCAGCTGGTTCCGCGAGTACGTTTACATTCCGCTGGGCGGCAACAGGCGCTCGGCGCCGCGCGTTTATTTCAACCTCTTCGTAGTCTGGCTTCTGACGGGGTTCTGGCACGGAGCGGGCTGGAACTTCGTGCTCTGGGGGCTGATCCTCTTTGTCATCATCGCCATCGAAAAGGCGGGGCTGAAGCGATTTCTCGACAGAGCGCGGGTGAGGGCGCATATCTACATGTTTTTTCTCATTCCCCTGACCTGGATGGTCTTTGCCATCACCGACATGGGACAGCTTGGCGTTTATGCCGGCCGCCTCATCGGCATCGGAGCCAACGGCTTCGGCTCTGTGTTCGCCGGCGATCTGGCCAAATTCGTCGATACATACGGCGTGCTGCTCATCATCTGTCTGGTGCTGTGCGTGTCAGGACCGGCAAAACTGTTTGCGCGCATCAGGGACAACGTGCTGGGGGCGGTGATTCTGTTCGCCGTTTTCTGGGGCTCGGTCTATCTCCTCAACATGGGACTCAACGACCCGTTCCTCTACTTCAGATTTTAGGTTATTTTGGATTTTGGATTTTGGATTTTGGATTTTAGAATTTAGGAGCAGTTATGAAGAACTTTATAAGATATTTTTTCTCGATACTTCTGATGATTTCGTGCCTGATGCTGTTTGCCATGGTGGCGTACAAGACGCTCTTTGTGGAGGAAGGCTCCGGCAATATGCCGCCGATAGACGGAACGCAGACTGAAGAGGGAGACGGCCAACAGGGCGGCGAAAACGGAGACGGCGAGAACGAAACGGCTCAGCCTGAGGTACCGGTAGAGCCGGTCGCTCCGGTCAAGCCGGATCCGAATGCGGCGCCGTTTACTACCGCCGATGCAAGCTACTTCGCCGACGCTCTTTTCATCGGCGACTCGCGTACCGTCGGTCTCAAGGAATACGGTCAGATCGAGGGCGCGGACTTTTTCTGCACTACCGGCATGAACGTCTACAAGGTGCGCGACGAGGTGGTAAACGTAGGCAGCGTGGGCAGCGTGACGCTCGACCAGCTGCTGTCGGCCAAGACTTACGGCAAGATCTACCTCATGCTGGGCATCAACGAGCTGGGGTATAATATGGACCAGACGATCGGAAAATATAAGGAAGTAGTGGACTGGCTCAGAGAGAAGAGCCCGCAGAGCATCATCTTTATTCAGGCCAACCTGCATGTGGCAGCCGCCCGCTCCAACAGCGACGCGACCTTCAACAACGCGCGCATCAACCAGTTCAACGCGGCAATATCTGAATTTATCGATAACGAGAAGATTTTCTACATCGACGCCAACAGTCTCTTCGACGACGAGAACGGCGATCTCAGAGCCGATTACACCAGCGACAACACGCATATCTACGCCAAGTATTACGTCGACTGGAAGAAGTGGATGCTGACCAAGGCAATCGCGGTTTAAAACCGTCAAGCATAAAGGAGGATACCGATGAAAAAGCTGCTTATTGTTGTGGATTACCAGAACGACTTTGTTTCAGGCTCTCTGGGCTATGCCGGAGCAGAAAAACTGGAAGGCCCGATAGCCGAAAAGATCAAGGCTTACCATGCGCTGGGAGACAAAGGCCAGGTGATATTCACCATGGACACCCACGACCGCCATTATTTGGAAACGCAGGAGGGCAGGCACCTGCCGGTAGAACACTGCCTCGAGGGAGAAGACGGCTGGCAGCTTTACGGCAGCATCAGAGAGCTCAAGGGCAGCGAGGATCTGGTCTTTTCCAAGCCGACCTTCGGTTCCTACGAGCTGTGCGAATACCTGCGCAAGCATGCGGACGACTATGAAAGCATCGAATTCGTCGGTCTGGTGACGAATATCTGCGTGATTTCCAACATCGCGCTGGCGAAAGCGGCGATCCCCAACATTCCGCTGCTGGTGGATGCTGCCTGTGTCGGCAGCGGCGACGCCAGACTGCAGGAGGAAGCGCTGGATGTGATGGAATCGATACATGTAGAGGTAAAAAGATAGATGGTTTATTTGAACAACGCCCACACTACACTCGTCAAGCCGCCGGCCTATTACGAAGCACAGGATGCGTCTTTAGCGGAGGCGGAAAAGAAGCTGCGCGATTTTTTCGGCTGCAAGAACAACGAAAGCGTTATTCTCACGGAAGGCGGCAGACAGGCTGTGATGGCTGCCTGTCTCAGCCTGATCAGCCCGGGCTCGCATATCATTGCGACTGACATGGAGCACAGCGCCGTGCTGGAAGCGCTGGCAGTCTTAGAGGAACGGGGTTGCACCGTCACCTACATACCGCTCAACAGCTACGGCACGCTCAGATATGAATTGATCGAGGAAACGATCGGCGAGAAGACGGCGGCCATCGTCTGTTGCCACGGCTCGCAGGTGACCGGCAACATCGTCGATCTGGAGCGCGTTTGCGCCATTGCCAGAAGACACGGTCTTAAGCTGATCGTCGATGGCGGCCAGAGCGCCGGCGCAACGCCTGTAGATCTTAACAGCCTCAGCGTGGACGCTTTTTGCTTCAGCGGCCATAAAAAGCTGATGGGGCCTTATGGCAGCGGCGGTCTCTGCCTCAAAGCAGGCCTTGAGCTGACTGATGAAGCGCTGAGCCTTGTGCAGGCGCCTTCCGCCAAGAAGCTTGGCCAGCTCTGCGCGGCGCTTGACTTTATCGAAGAAAAGGGAATGTACGGGATCGCGATCTTTCCGCACAGATTGGCGAAGCGTTTCTTTGAAGCGGTCAAATCCATGAAGGACGTGACCGTGTACGGCGATTTTGGTACCAACACGCGCATCCCGACCGTAGCCCTCAGCGTGAGCGGCTTTTCGTCGCAGGAGGTCAAGGACTTTCTGCGAAAACGCGGGATTACGGTAGCGGCAGGCTCTCTTGAGGCGCCGCGCCTGATGAAGTCGTTTGGACGCGAGCAGGAAGGCGTAGTGCGCTTCAGCTTTGGCTATTTTAATACGCGCCAGGAGGTCAATGAAGCTGTCTGGGCGCTGATGGAGCTCCTGGGGCTTCACGATCTTTATCTGCTGTCATAATAACCAAACTTTACAAGTTTACAGGCAGAGCATGCAAGACTTATAATGACAAAGGAAAGGCTTTGCAAGATGAAGAAAGCAATTCTTGGTAGCTGCGACATCGAGGTCAGTCGTCTGGGCATGGGCGTGATGCCCATCGGTCCCAATCAGCTTTCACTTCCGCTCGACGAAGGGGCGGCAATCGTGCGCTATGCGCTTGAGGCGGGCATCGACTTTCTTGATACGGCGCAGTATTATCACACCTATCCTTACATAAGAGAAGCGCTCAGGGGCGGACGCCTGCGGCCGGTGATCAGCTCCAAGAGCCTGGCCCCTGACAGGAAAGGGATGGAGCAGGCTATCGAGGAAGCGCGGCTGGCGCTGGATCTTGATGTTATTGATATATTTCTTCTGCACGAGGTCAGAAGCGGAGATTTTGCGCTGCGTATCGGCGCCTGGGAAGCTTTGCAGGAAGCCAGAGCCAGGGGAGTGGTGCGGGCGATCGGCGTTTCCACGCACAATGTGGACGTGACCGCCGCCATGGCGGAAGAAGACGAGTGCGATGTGGTTTTTCCGCTCATCAACTATGCCGGCCTGGGCATCAGAAACGGCAGCGGGGCGGGCACGGCAGCAGAAATGCTGACGGCGATAGAGGCCTGCCATGCCGCAGGCAAGGGCGTCTACGCGATGAAGGTCTTCGGCGGCGGCAATCTGACGGTATCCTATCAGCAGGCGCTTGACTTCGTCAGCGCACAGGCTTGCATTGATGCGCTGATGATCGGCTTTGGCTCGCAGGCAGATGTCGACGACGCGCTTTCCTATATTGAGGGACGTATGCCGGCAGGATACAATCCCGACGTATCGCGCAAAAAAATGATTGTTGAGCAGACCAACTGCGAGGGCTGCGGCACATGTATGAGCATGTGCGAGTCCGAGGCGTTGTTTTTCAATAAGAACGGGCTTGCGCAGATTGATGAAAGCCGCTGCCTGACCTGCGGCTATTGCGCGCCTGTCTGCCCTTCGCGGGCGATCATACTGTATTAATATTTTGCAGAAAAAGGAGCAAAAATGAGGAAAAAGGCAGTAGTATGTTTAATACTGGTACTGATTCTGACGCTGACGGCGGCAACCGCATATGCGGCGACGAGCACCTCCAAATATACTAATGTCAAATATACGCATAACAGCCGCTATGATAATATGATGATTATCGACGGCATTGATGCTTCAGAGTGGCAGGGCAGCGTCGACTGGGTCAAGGTTAAGGCGGATGGTATCGACTATGTGATCATCAGAATCGCCGGACGCGGCTACGGCGCAGAAGGAAAAATGTATGATGACGTCAGATATGACGAATACATAAAAGAAGCCAGAGAGGCCGGACTGATGGTCGGCGTTTACTTTTTCTCTCAGGCGCTCAACGAGGCAGAGGCCAGAGAGGAAGCGCAGCGAACGCTCACACTTCTTGACGGCCAGGAGCTGATGCTGCCGGTCTTTATGGACTATGAATTTGCCGGCGGCAGCACGGGGCGACTGCAGGCGGCTAAGCTTTCCAAGGCGCAGATGACCAAAAACGCCCGCGCCTTTTGCGAAACTATCGAGGCTGCCGGTTATGAAGCCGGCCTCTATGCCAATCTCAGCTTTCTCACCAGCAACATCGACGGCGCGGCTCTGAGCAAGGATTACGTGATCTGGGCGGCGCAGTACTACAAAGAATGCGAGGTCAAGCATGACTACGATATATGGCAGTACAGCTCCAGCGGCAAGGTGGCGGGCATCAGCGGCCGTGCTGATGTGGACTTCTGGTATCTGGACCCTGCGGCTGCAGCTTCGACGGCCAAATCCATAGCGGATTGTGACGTTTCCTTTGCTAGCGCTTCCTATTATCTTTACAACAACGGCCGCGCGATCGAGCCGGAGATCATCGTCACGCACAGCGGCACGCGCCTGGCAGAAGGCAGTGATTACAGGATCGGTTATATAAAGAACACTGCTCTTGGCACCGGCTATGTCTACGTCAAGGGAATGGGCTCGTACAGCGATTACCAGCTGGTACCTTTTACGATCTGCGAGGAGCTGCCGCAGGACATGGGCATACACGCTGATGTGGATATCACCAGCAGCAAGTATAAATTCGGCGACTACGTGACCGGCGTTGATTTCTCTTCGCCGGCGGAAAGCTTTATGACTAACATTACAGTCGGCGAGGGCCTTTCGGCCAGTCTGATGACTGCTTCCGGCGCGCCTGTGCCGGAAACGTCCGTGGTCGGTACAGGCATGAGACTTGTGATTACTGACAGCGCGGGAGAGACAGTCGGCTCGGCGCAGATCGTGATCCGCGGCGACTGTGACGGTGACGGGAAATGCGGTCTTTCGGATCTCCTGCGGATCAGGAAGCAGATCGTTGGCCTGGAAAAGTACGGCGGCGCGCAGCTGATGGGCCTTGACGCTAACGCCGACGGCTCGGTGGGACTTGCTGATCTGCTTGCTTTCAGAAAGCATATCGTCGGCATTCTGGCGATCAGAAACTAGAAAGGAATACATAAATGAAAAGAAAATTATTATCGCTGATCATGATTTTGACACTTGTGCTCGGTCTTGCGGCTACGCAGCAGAGCTTCGGCGCATCGGTCAGCGCCGGCATGTCGGGTGGCTCGTGCGAGGTAGGAAAGACTGTGACGGTAACGCTTAACTACTCTGGCGCAACTATGGGCGCCGCCACCGTCAATCTGAGCTACGACTCATCGGCGCTGACGCTGTCGGGTCAGGGTGGGAACGTTTCGATGGTCAATGGCAATACGATTTTGCTGGAGGCGATGGGAACGTCTTCGATGTCGGCCACCTTTACCTTTACCACTAAAAAGGCCGGCAGCTTTACCGTGACGGCCACGACGACTGCCGGTGAAACATGGGATCAGGGCTCGTTTTCCGCCAGCCCGGTCTCTGCTACCGTCAAGGTAACCGAGCCGCCAAAGGCTGAAAGCAAGCCACCGGCCTCGTCAAGCTCAACCAGCTCCAATACCAACTCCGGCACGCCGAACCGGCGCGGTGATTTCACCGAGGAGGCCAAGGTGGAGGAGGTTGAAGAGGAACCGCAGGAAAAGCCTGAGCAGATCGAGGTAGAGGTCGGAGACAGGGAATATATTATCTATGAAGACCTGAGCGCCGAGGACGCGCCGGCCGGCTTTGAGCTGGGCAAAGCGCATTACGGCGAGTGGGACTGGGAGATAGCGGTTTACGAGGATAAGGAAAACGATTACGTCCTCGTCTGCCTGCAGGATAAGGAAAGCGGGGAAAAGCAATTCTTCCTCTACGACGAAGAAAAGGGCAGCTTTGGCCGTGCCGTCTCGCTGACAGTCGATGAATTCATCGACTACCGCAATCTTTCTGCTGCCGCTGCTGCGGCTGCCGCTGAGCCGGAGGAAGAAGAAAGCGGCCTTTCGCCGACGGCAATTCTTCTGGGCGTGTTGATTGCCGCCGTGGCCTGCGCTATCGTTTTGCAGATCGTGATCCTGAAAAAGCGCGATCAGAGCGAATAAGGTTTGCGGGCAAGGGGCTTTCGAGCAAAATGTGTTTGTTGACCCTGGTTCCGCTGCAAGCAAATCCCGCCGCAGACAGCCACGGCGAGCCCAAATCAGCTCGATGTTGGCTTTTTGCGGCGCCTGAGCCAAAACAGACAACGCCGGCGGCCACTGCCGTTTCGCCTTTCGCCCGCATGTTGTAGTTAAAGAGCGATCTTGCTTTTGCCGGCAAAACAATAAAAAAACGGGCTGAAAGAAGTAAAACCCTGTCCAGGCAGGCTGTAATAATCAGAGCGAATAATAAGAAGTGAGGAAGACGGAAGCAGCCGGAATCACTGCGACCGAAAGCAGGGTGGTAAGCGCTACGATTTCTGCCGCCAGCAGATAATTGCGCCCTTCTTCTTCGGCGATGGCTGCGGTGATGACCGCCGCCGGGAAAGCGCCGCCGAAGATCAGCGCCACCTTGACGCCGGTGGCTATCGGCAGCCAGTTTACCGCCAGGAATAAAAGTACAGGAACAGCCGCCATCTTTATCAGCGAGCAGATGAAGAGATGGCGGTTTTTTATGATGCGGGCCACGTTGCTGCCCGAAAGCTGCACACCGACCAGGATCATCGAAAGCGGCACGGTGATGCTGCCGATCAGCTCCAGCGTATCAAAAGCCAGCGCCGGCAGCTTGAGACCGCACAAAAGCATGATCACGCTCAGGGTGGAGACGATCATCGTCGGATTGCATAGTTTTTTACCGATATACCGCAGCGAAAGCTCGTGTCCCCTGTCTGCTCCCATTGCAAGCACGAACGGCCCGGCCGAAAACAAATAGAGGTTGAGCATGATGTTGTGCAAAACGACGAAGTAGAGAATATCGCTGCCGAAGACGGCCTGTGTGATGGGAAAGCCCATAAAGCCGTTGTTGATGCTGGAAAAACAGAAGACGTACACGCCCAGATCGCTGGCCGGGGATACGTGCAGCAGTTTTTTGCAGACCAGCCAGCCGGCGGCAAAGGTGAAGACGAAGAACAGCGCTCCCAGCACAAAGATCTCCACCGTCGCCATCCCCAGATCGGCGTTGAATTCCTTGGCGGTGATCGAGGTGATCACCATGCAGGGCATGGTGATGTTCATCAGCAGGGAAACGAAATACTTGTCGGCGCTCTGCGGAATCACGCCGGTTTTGCCGGCCGCAAAGCCGACGCCCATGATGAGAAATATTGATAGTACATTGGCAATAATCGTAGTCATGCGACCATTATACCACTTTGCCGGGGATTTTCAAATAGATAAAATTTAAGCTGCGGCGGGCGGAGGCGGCAGGAGACACTTACCTGACGGCGGCCCGGTGGCGGTAGGGGAGAAAAAACTGCTTGACATTCGCCGCGGTTGGGATATAATCATATATGCTGAATGTGTTTAGTATTTCTAAACTTTATGTTTATTATAACGAAACGCGGCAAACGTGCGCAGGGCGAATAAAACAAATAAAACAAAGAAAACGAAGAAAACAAAGAAAACATGGAAATCGGAAGCAAGATAAGAGAATTACGCATACTGAACGGGCTTACACAGGAGGAGCTGGCAGATCGGAGCGAGCTTTCCAAGGGCTTCATTTCTCAGCTGGAAAACGACCTCACTTCGCCCTCGATCTCTACGCTGGAGG
>CALWNX010000078.1 GCA_944382925.1 uncultured Clostridia bacterium
ATGATAAAATCGTTGCCGGCGCCATTCATCTTCCAGAAATTCATCTGGCAAATCCTATGTACCCGCTGGCGGTGTCCATCGTGCAGAGCGCCCCCAAAGGCAGCGTGATCATCGGACGCCCGTGTCCGGACTGCAGATCGTACATGACCGGAATGTCGTAATCAGCGAGGATTTCGCTGATGCAGTCGAGGGCGGTGTATTCCGGCATAAACTCGTTGCTAATATCCGTCAGCTGTCCCAGCAGCACTCCCTTGCAGTCTTTGAATTTGCCGGCGTTTCTCAGCTGATAGCACCATTTTTCGATCTTGGTAACGGGCTCATCGACCTCTTCGATGAAGATGATTTTTCCGCGCGCGTCCATTTCGTAAGGAGTGCCCATGGCTGCCGAAAGAAGCGAAAGGTTGCCGCCTGTCAGAGGGCCTGTGGCTCTGCCTTCTTTCATGACTCTGACGGGGATGTCGGGCGGATTTCTGAAGACGTAATCGCCTTCGCCGTTGAGGGCGTCGAAAAGGGCCCGGGCCGTCTCTTCGTCGAAGGCGTCGACGATGTTAGAAGAAACCATCGGGCCGTGAAAGGTTACCAGCCCCGCGTTCTGGTTGAAGTACAGGTGCAGGGAGGTGACATCGCTGTAGCCGAGAAAAATTTTCGGATTCTTTCTTATGACGTCAAGGTCGATGTATTCCATGCAGCGGCTTCCGCCGTCGCCTCCTCTGACGCAGAAAACAGCGTCGACTTCAGGATCTGAGAACATCTTGTTGATCCACTGCCCGCGGATCTTTCCGCTGCCGGCCATGTAGCCGCCGTGATTTTCCGTCAGATTAGCGGCCGCCTTGACTTTGTAGCCGAGATTTTCAAGCGCGCTGATGCACTGCTCCCGGCGCTGGACACTGACCGGGGAGGACGGACAGACAAGACCGATCGTCGCTCCCTTTTGCAATTTCTTGGGGTAAATCATTTTTTTTCCTCCGTTATATTTCGCTATGCGAACCACATTATGTTAACGATGAATACCGACGCCAGCAGGGAAGCCAGGTCGCCCAGCAGGCCGGCGGCGACTGACTGTCTGGCGTTGCTGACGCCGACAGAGCCCATATATACGGCGATGATATAGAAGGTGGTTTCGGTCGAGCCCTGGGCTACCGAGGCTATACGTCCGATCTGCGACTGTGTGCCGTATTGCGAAAGAAGATCGGCGAGCATTCCTTCGGAGGCTCCGCCCGAGAAAGATCTCATGATAGCCTGCGGCAGGATTTCTGAAGGACAGCCGATCAGGCTGGTGAGCGGATCCATGACTCGGCACAGCCAATCCATGGCGCCCGACGCTCTGAACATGCCGATTGCGCAGAGCATGGCCGTCAGGTAGGGAATGATCATGACGGCGGTCGCAAAACCGTCCTTGGCGCCTTCGGTGAAGGCGGTATAGACGGGAACCTTTTTAATTATGGCCGCAAAGCAGACGACGGCTACGACGATAGGGATCGCCCACGTAGACAGTGCTTCCATTACTGTTGTAAACATCTTACCCTCCTTACTCTGCCTTGCAGACATAGCCCTCAGGCAGCACGATGGGCGAATCTCCCAGATAGTTCTCGTTGAGGGCGAGAGTCCCGGCGGCGATTTCCCTTTCGATCACGTTTTCCCACTTCCAGCGCCTGGTCTTGCCGAGCAGCCAGGTGAAGAAGACGCCCACTACGGTTGAGCAGGTAGTGGCGATGATGACGGGAAAGATGATTTCTGCCGCGCCTTCTGTCTGCACGGCGGCTCGCAGGCCTAAGACGGTGACGGGAAGCAGGGTTACGGAGGTCGTACCGATCGCCAGCATCATGCACTGGGCGTTGGTAGCTATATCCCTGGTCGGATTGAGGGTCTGCAGCTCCTGCATGGCCTTGAGGCCGAACGGAGTAGCAGCGTTGCCGATGCCCAGCATGTTGGCGGCCATCCACAGCACCATGGCGGACATGGCCGGATGATCCCTGGGTACCTCCGGAAAAAGCCTGGTCATGAGCGGCGCCAGCGCCCTGGCGATCAGATTGCAGATGCCGGCCTTTTCCATCACCTTCATGATGCCGCAGAAAAAAGCCATGATGCCGATCAGGCCGATACAGATGCTGACTGCTTCTTCCGCAAAGCTGAAGATGTTGTTGAGCACGTCCTCCATGGTGCCGGTGACTCCGCCCGCTATGACTGCGATGACGACGAGACCGACCCAGATATAATTCATCATAGCATAACACTCCTTTCGGGGGAACATTTTTTGTATCATAATAACGTATACTGCTTTGGAGGGGCTTTTATGCAGAAAATAACATACCGCTATAGCGCGCTGTCCAAGCAGACCTGGTTTTACGCGGGGATGCTTTACCTGGCCCTGCTTTCGGTAGTTTACATATTGGTGGCGGCTTATCACGTGGAAGGGTATTACGAGGACATGAACCTGACCTTGAATTTGCTGGCGAATGCAGCCGGCATGGCCTTCTTTTATCTGCTGTCGCTGGGACATCACGTCTGCTACAGCGAGTACGACGGAGAAAAGATCACATACCATAACAGGCTGCTGAGAAAATCGAGGACCTTCCGCTACGATGATGCACAGGCCGTAATCTTCGACCGCCGGGGTATCAAATTCTACAAGGACGAGCAGGCGCTCATAAACAAGGAGGAGCCGGACTTCTATGTGCCGTTTTTCAGAGACGGCAAGGTCGAAGCCGTCCAGCTGAACGGTTTTTTCAAGATGATCAAGGACAGAGAAGAAAGGCTGGCAGAAGAGGGCAGAAGCTTTAAGGTTTACAAGACCTTCAAGATCGTGCCCGGATACGGCCGCAACTGGAAGTATCTTTCGTTTGCCTACGCCTGCCTGACGCTTCTGGTGCTGATGAACTGCGCCCGGCCTCTGGCAGTGATCATAGGCCTTATGAATGCGTTTTAGTGCGGAAAAAACTGCCCTTATTTCGGGAGAAAGGATAAGTAGTGGATAAGATAAAAGTCTTTATCGGCCTTGTCATCATCGTTGCTTCTTTTATATATATATTGCGCAACAAGGGCTCGATGCTGGACAACCTGCTGGCCAAATCGAAAAAGGAATATGAGCAGCGTCAGGCTATCAAAGAAAAGGCCATGAAAGCTGTCGGAGGTGAAACCAGGGAAGAGATCGAAGCCGATGTCAATGCCAGAGTCACGAAAATGTCAAAGGAAGCATCAGAAGAGGAAGCATCGGAAGAGACTGCCTCTGACAAGGGCTGAGGCCGCTCATACCGAGCGGCACTTTGCTCCTAGCCGTTGATATACACCCTCGGCGGCCGCGCCGCCAGGCGGGCGATGATGTCGTTCTTGTTGGTTCCGGCAAGCTCGGCGGCTTTTGCAACTGTCATCGAGCCATCCTGTCCGTCGCCGTAGATTACGGCTTTCATGCCTGCTTTCGCGCCCGGAACATCGGTGACGTCAGCCATCACCTGATCCATGCAGAGTACGCCAACAAGCGGGCATTTTACCCCTTCTATGATCACATACCCCTTATCGCGCAGATTGCGAGGATAGCCATCGGCATAGCCAAACGGCAGCGTGGCGATAATGCTGTCACGCGGCGCCTTCCAGAGATAATCGTAGCTTACGCCCTCACCGGCCGGCACATGATGAAGCTGCGAAATATGGGTGTAAAATGTCAGTGCCTGTCTTACGCCGAGAAAACCGAGATGAAATCCCCTCATACCGTATACGAGCGCTCCGGGCCTTACCATGTTCAGCCTGTACTGCGGATAATCTACGAGCGCGATGCTGTCTGCGATATGCTGATAGCGGAAACGGCAGCCCTTATCCGCAAGCTGTGCGACAAAAGAGGTGAAAGAGTCAAACTGCTTTTCGTTGTCCTCACTGCCGGCAAGGGCCAGATGGCTGAAGATGCCTTCGACCTTCAGATTTTCGAGTGCGAACATGCTGCGTATTTCTTCGGCGTATGAAGGCGAGGGCGCTTTGCCGAGGCGGTGAAAGCCGGTATCGACCTTCACGTGGACGGCGGCCTGTGTCCCCGCTCTGCGCGCCATGCTGTCGAGCAGACGCGCCTGACCGATATCAAAGACGGTCTGAGTGATGCCGTATTCAACCACATATTTAAGGAGCCTGTCAGGAGTATGCCCGAGGATGAAAACGGGATAGTCGCGGCAGGCTTTTTTCAGCTCCAGAGCCTCCGTCAGCGTTGCTACCGCCAGGTATACTGCTCCGTTTGCAAGCAGGGCAGGAGCGATCGAGGCTGCGCCGTGGCCGTAGCCGTTGGCCTTGACTACCGGCATTACCGCAACATCAGGGCCCACACATTCTCTGATCATCTGCATGTTTTCTGACAGAGCCGAAAGATCGACCTGGATGACGGTATCTCTTAACACATCATTTTCCATTTTGCATTTCCTCCATTATCTTGAGAACACCGGCTGCCTCGGTCAGGATGCCGGTTCTGATCGCCTCTTCGTCAGGGCAGAACATATCGCTGTGGAGAGGAGCCGCATCGGTCTGACCGGGCTTTGCGGTGCCGAGGTCATAATAAAGGCCCCGGGAGCTGTAACAGAAATATGCAAAGTCGTCGCAGCCGAGGCTGGCAGTGTTGCTGATCTTTACCTTGTCTTTGCCGAGCACATCAGCTGCGGCAACAGTCATCAGCTCGTAAAGAGCCTCGTCGTTGACAAGCGCCGGATAGCTGTCGCGGAATTTGATCTCGCACGTAGTACCGGCGGAGCGGGCGATGTTCTGGCAGACCTCTGTCACCTGTTCCTTGAGATATTGACGCTGCTCGTTCTTCATCGTTCTGATAATGCCCGAAAAGCTGCTTTCGGCAGGGATGATGTTGTTTTTGGTGCCGCTGTGAAGCTGGCCGACGGTAATCAGTGCGCTGTCGGTCGCCGGAAGCCTGCGCGTGATGATGCTCTGCATCGACATCACCATTTCGCAGGCAGGCAGCAGGGGGTCAAGACCGGCGGCGGGATGCGCTCCGTGACAAGATATGCCCTTTACCGTCACGTAGAATTCGCACGAAGCCGCGTTCATCGCACCCGCCTTGAACTGCACGCAGCCGGCTTCCAGAGACGGATCGACGTGCAGGCCGATCACGATGCCGGTCGCGGGCTCTTCAAGACAGCCGGCTTCGATCATCTGGCGCGCGCCCCCGATTGTTTCCTCCGACGGCTGAAAAAAGAGCCTGACAGAATAAGGGAGCTCATTTTGCAGCTTGCTGAGGACTGCGGCCGTGCCAAGCAGTATGGCCGTGTGCATATCGTGGCCGCAGGCGTGCATGACGCCCGGATTCTGCGAGCGAAACGGCACGTCGGCCTTTTCGCTGATCGGAAGCGCGTCCATGTCCGCTCTTATCCCGACGGCCTTTCCGCGGTCGCGGCCGTAGATAGTGCCTGTGACGCCGTAGCCTGCTATGTGATCGCGATACGGTATGCCAAGCGCAGAAAGCTGATCGCATACTAGCCGGCTGGTGTTTTCTTCGTGCTCGCTCAGCTCAGGATACCGGTGAAGCTGTCGCCTGAGCGCTACGATCTGCGCGAATATCTCATCGACAAGCGCTTTGACTCTGTTCAAATCGTAATTCATATCAGTTCGTACTCCTTTAATTTTTTGTAGAAAACAGACCGCGACATGCCCAGCTCCTCCATGGTCTTCTGCTTGTCGCCGCTGTTGATGATCAGGGTGTTTGCGATGATGCGGGCTTCCTCCTGCGCAAGCTGGTTTTTGAGCGTCTGCTTGCCGGATTTTGGCCTGCCGATGACAAGATGATCGGCATATATCGTCGTACCCTCGCAGACGGTGATTGCCCGCTCGATCACGTTCTCGAGCTCGCGCACATTGCCCGGCCAGTCGTGGAAGGTAATGATCTTAAGAGCTTCGTCGGAAAAGCGCTTTGGCTCGATCTCGTAACGCGCGCAGAAATCAGAGAGTATCGATTCGGCCATGCCGGCGATGTCCTGCTTGCGTTCGCGCAGCGGCGGCAATTCGATCGGGAAGACGTTGATGCGGTAATACAGGTCCTGACGGAAATTGCCGTTTTTTATTTCATCCTCCAGGTCTCTGCTGGTAGCGGTGATGACGCGCACGTCAACCGGCACGGGCTTTGGAGATCCGACGCGGTAAAGAAGCTTGTTCTGGATTACGTAAAGAAGCTTGGCCTGGATTTCGGGCGGAATTTCGCCGATCTCATCGAGGAATATCGTGCCGCCGTCGGCTTCTTCAAAGTAGCCGCGACGTCCGTTTTTATCTGCGCCGGTGAAAGAGCCGGGCGCGTAGCCGAAGAGCTCGGACTCAAACAGCGAAGGAGTGATCGCGTTGCAGGCCACCTCCACAAAAGGAGCGTCCGGGTCCTGCGTGTTGTGTATCTCACGGGCAAGACGCGATTTGCCGGTGCCGCTTTCGCCGAGAATGATCACGTTGAACTTGCTCTTTGATGCCTTGTAGGCAAGATGCTTGACGGTCTGCATGCGCGGTGAGCTGCCGAGAAATTTCTCGAAATGCTCTTCGCGATTGGCATCAAGACGCAGCTGCGCCGCCTTGCTGCGCTTCTCAAGGTCAGCGATATAAGCTCTGCCTGCCGTGAGACTGTTTTCGACGTTGTCCTTGTCCTGTATCAGAATGAGGACGCCGTCGCTGCCGCTTCCTTTGCGTATGCGCACAAGCTTGCAGAAAACAAGGCGGCGGTAGATCTCAAAATCGCCTTCGCTGGTAGCGCCGTCGGGCAGTTCCATGATGCGCTGCACTTCGGAAAGAAATTCGTCCCCCAGCGCGATTCTGCGCAGCGGCAGACCGACAATAGGCACGTCGCAGTTTTCCTCGCCCTCCTCGGGCGGGCAGTTTTTGCCGCTGTATCTTACCCCCTGAAGTATGCGCCCCACCTCTTCGCCGCGGAAGCCGTAGCCGACGTCCTGAAAGAATTTGACTTCGCCGCTTTCCGGGCGGACGATGACCATAAAGCCGATGCTTTCGAGGTAAGCCATCTGATATTCGTCACCGTTGATGGATATATACATGAGCTTCCTGTCAAGGTCAATGCCGGCGACAATGTCATAGTCCCGGTACGTCTCGCGCAGCCTCAGGTCGCTCTGCGGATAATAGCGGCTGTAATATTTGTATACCGGTGCGAATTTTGAGTCCGCATAAGTACCGATGGCGATGATCGCATCTGCCGGTCTGATGTCCGGGTCGTCGATTCCGAGCATGGAAAGCTCTCCGGCAGTCAGCGCGTCGTCGTTGCCGATCATATTGTCTGCGATGATGACGATGTCGCCTTTTTCGACACGCCCCGCCCGATGGCTTTTGCCCTTGGGAACGACAAGACCGAACTTTTCCTTGGCGACTTCGCTGTATTCGCCGATCGTGCCGTCGTCGTTGACAAAGATGAGTCCGTAACCAAGACGCTCTGTCAGGTCTGTGACTGTGACGAGTGGATGTTCCTGCATGTTTTCTGCTCCTTGCCTTAAAAGTATCTGCTTATTTTTTACGGCAGAACGGCCGCTTGTTCAAATATTAAATTTGATATTTTGCACGCAGAATTAAAGGCTTTAAAGGCTTTGGCTGCCTGCCGGTTACGGGATTATTTGCAGAAATCCGCGTTTGTACCGTAAATTAGGGGAATTGAGGGCATTAGCCATCGAAGGAAAACGGCGGGCGAGCGGAGCAGCTATATAAATTTGAGATGATTTCGATTACTTACATATTGTAAGGAAAAAATAATGTATGCTTACGCCCGGTGTATTGCCGGGCGTTTATAGTTTTTCTGCTATCTTAAATTGGCCGCTGTCAGGTCAACTGCCCTGCTTGCCAGTGGTTGCAAAAAATTGCTAGATTTTATAAAAAAGTCACGAAAAACAGGGGAAACCCCCTTGCTTCCCTGCGGAAACGGCTTGAAATTGCAATAATTCGTCGGAACTTTAAAAAATGTCAGCAGGCAAGCGGTTGGCGCCGGGCCAACAAACGGGAGCCGGGAAGAAAGGTTTCGTCCAGATGAGCGAAGGAAAGCAGGCACGTCGCCGGCACTCAGGCAAAGCCCGGAAATCCGCGCAAAAAACCGCGCGCCCGAGATTTAATAAAGACTTTACCCAATCGCGATAGAAAGCCAATCGTGCATGCCGCTATAATTTACACAGCAGACGTATTTTGCATAAAAAGTATAGACACGGAGGTATGGCGATGAAAAAGAGCAGGAAAATGCTTCTTTCAGCACTGATGATCACTGCCCTGGCAGCGGGCACATTCCAGGCGCCGGTATTCGTACAGGCCGCTTCGGGCACGGTGGTGATCAACGAGATCGAATCAGACGCAGCCGATGGCGGTAACGACTGGATAGAGATCATCAATATCGGCGAGGAGAATGTCGATATCAGCGGATGGTTTCTGACAGACGACAAAGAGCTGGAACGGTTCAGGGAGAAAAAGACCACGCCGTTTGCCGACGAGACAGTCCTTGCGCCGGGCGAGATCATGGTATTTGAAGACAAGACAGACTTTGACTTCGGCCTCGGCAAGGAGGATAAAGTATGCCTGTATAATGCGGAGAAGGAGCTGATAGATTCGCATCAGTACGAGGGCCATGCTGTCGGAACCTGGTCGCGCGTGATCGGAAGCGATGTATTTGCCGATTATGCGCCGACAAAAGGCGAGGCCAACATTCCGGCGGAAATCCCAGCCGACGAGGGCGGCCTTGTGATCAACGAGATCAATTCTTCGCCTGATGATTACGTAGAGGTAATGAATACTTCCCAAGAGACGATGGATATATCCGGTTACGAGATCAGAGACAACTCAGACGATCATCGCTGGAAATTCGCCGAGGGCACAACGATAGAAGCAGGCGCAATCATGCTTGTTAAAGACGATACGGCCGGACAATGCTTCGACGATCAGAAAGGCTTATACGAAAGCGGAGAATTTCAGGCGGCGATCAGCATAGGATCAGGAGATTCGATCAGGCTTTATGACGCCGCAGGCGAGCTGATCGATCAGTATTCCTGGACGGAACACGCCAGCTATGAAGGGAAAGAGGATGCTGCGTCGCTGGGCAGATATCCCGACGGCACCGGTTCCTTCGTGCTGATGAAAGAAACTCCGGGTGAGGAAAACGAATGGTATGTGCCGTCGCTGGTGATCAACGAGATCGAATCCAACGGCGATACCACTGACTGGGTCGAAGTATATAATGCCGGCGACAGCGCGATAGATATCAGCGGATACTATCTTATGGATAACGACCCTGTTGGTCATGCGGACGAGACCACGCCGGTGGCCGAGGGAACAGTACTGGCTCCGGGTGGATATTATGTATTTGACGGAAATAAGGACTTTGATTTCGGACTTGGCGGCGATGATTCGGCAACGGTATATAACAGAGACGGCGTAATAGTAGCGACATATTCGTATATAGGCCATGCTGAAGGCGTTTACGCCAGAATCCCGGATGGCACGGGCGATTTTGTGGATTTCGATACGCCGACCAAGGGCAAGGCAAATCTGCTCGTAAATCCCGTTGTTATCAACGAGGTACAGTCCCATGACCCAAATGACGGGCCGGACTGGATAGAGCTGGCCAACCCGACCTCAGAAGCGCTGGATATTTCCGGCCTTGTGATCAAAGACGACGATGATGAACACAGCTATACGATACCGGAAGGGACACAGATACCGGCAGGCGGCTTTCTGGTGCTGACCGAAGAAGATTTCGACTTCGGACTTGGCAAGAACGATTACGTAAGAATATTTGAAAACGGCCGCCTGATTCAGAGCACGACTTGGGTTGAGCATACTAACCCGACCTGGGGACTTTATCCTGATGTGTACGGCACTGAGTATCGAAATACCGAGGAAGCCACACCTGGCGCAGCCAACAAGTATGCTGATATTCCGGATACGATTCCGTGGGAGGGAAGCAGCAAGATCACGGTTTTCGACAAGACGCCGACCTTCCTTGAGGATTCCTCCGGACTTGATTTCAGCGACGGAAAGCTGTATGCAGTGGACAACGGCACGGCGACCGTCTGGGTGCTTGATGTGGCCAGGGACGGAACGATGACCTTTGCGGACGGATTTGCAGAGGGCAAGCGTGTGATATTTAAAAAGGATGCCGGCGATGATACGGCAGCCGGTCCTGATGCCGAAGGTATCACGGTAGACGGAGAAGGCCTTGTTTATCTGGCTTCCGAACGCGACAATTCCGACAAGGGCGTCAACTACGACACGATATTGATGATAGACCCGAAAGCGGCCGGAACAGAGCTCGTTGCTCTTAAGGAATGGGATATCACCGGGCTGCTGCCGGAAGTATCTGCCAATATGGGCGTCGAAGCGATCGAATGGGTGGCAAACAGCGATGTTGACGGACTGCTTTGGGACGCAAATACCAAAGCCCCGTTCGATCACAGCGATTACCCGCAGGCAGTAGCGCAGGGTGTGTTCTTCGTAGCTCTGGAAGATAACGGACATGTATACGCCTTCGTGCTCAATGATGACGGCACGGCTGAACTGATTGCCGATATCGACAGCAAGATCGGCGGTGCGATGGCGCTCGACTACGATACTTATGAGGACGTTCTCTGGGTGGCTTCTGACAACGGCTACAATAACAGGCTGGCAAAGATCGTCCTTAACGGCAGCGAAAACGTGCAGATCACACATGTCTCGGCTCCTGCGGGGCTTGACACGACGCTGAACTATGAGGGATTTGCGATTGCAGACGCTTCTTATACGGTGAACGGTGAAAGACCGGTCTATCGCTTCCAGGACGGTGTGACATCAGGTGCGCTGGCGATCGGCTCTGTTGCCTGCGACTACAAAGAGAGCGAAACAACACCGCCGGAAGTGACAGACCCTGACGAGCAGAAGCCTTCAGGCACCACAGACCCTGACGAGCAGAAGCCTTCGGACACCACAGACCCTGACGACGGCAAGGATAACGTAAAAGAAGAGAATGTGCCGGATACGGGCGACAGCTCCAAAGTGATAATGTTTGCACTGCTCCTGATAGGCGCCTACTCGATCGGCCTGATGATCTATCAGAGAAGAAAAACGAATTAAGCTGACCGATTGCCTTCACATTTCTAAATATACAAAAGCGCCCGACATTGCGGCTGCCGATTATAGTCCGGCTGCAGTGCCGGGCGCCGTACTTTTCATCGCCTAAGCCTTGAAAACCGCGCCGCTTTAGTATATAATAACCGTTAGCATGCGGCTTTAGCGCCGCCAGGACAATACGAAAGTTTAAAGTGGAAGGTAGAGTAAAATGGAAGTATTATTGCTCAGAGAGCTTTTTCGTCACACCGCAGAATATGCCGGCCGCGAGGTGCTGGTCAAGGGCTGGGTCAGGAATAACAGAAATTCCAACAAGTTCGGCTTCATCGAGCTGAACGACGGTTCCTTTTTCAAGTCCGTGCAGGTGGTATACGAAGAGGAATTCATAGATAATTTTGAAGAAATTTCCAAGGCTTACGTGGCCACCGCGCTGGCCGTAAGAGGCGTGGTGGAGCTGACTCCAAACGCCAAGCAGCCTTTTGAAATCAAAGCCCGCGCCATTACCGTCGAGGGCACCTCTACACCTGATTATCCGCTGCAGCCGAAGAGGCATACGATGGAATTTCTCCGCGAGATCGCGCACCTGAGACCGCGCAGCAACACCTTTGCCGCCGTTTTCCGCGTCAGATCGCTGGTGGCCTATGCGATCCACAAGTTCTTCCAGGAACAGAATTTCGTCTATGTACACACGCCGATCATCACCGGCAGCGACTGCGAGGGAGCCGGCGAGATGTTCCGCGTCACGACGCTTGACCCTGCCGAGCCGCCGAGAAAAGAGGACGGTCAGATCGATTACAGCAAGGATTTCTTCGGCAAAGAGACAAACCTTACGGTCAGCGGCCAGCTGGAGGGCGAGACCTTCGCCATGGCCTTCAGAAACATCTATACCTTCGGTCCGACCTTCAGAGCCGAAAATTCCAACACGGCCAGACATGCGTCCGAGTTTTGGATGATCGAGCCGGAAATCGCCTTTGCCGATCTGGCCGACAACATGAAGCTGGCCGAGGCCATGATCAAGTATATTATCAACTATGTGCTCGAGAACGCGCCGGAGGAGATGGCCTTCTTCAACAGCTTCGTCGACAAGGGCCTGCTTGCAAGACTCGATCACATCGTCAGCTCCGAGTTCGGCCATGTGACCTATACCGAAGCGGTAGACATCCTCACAAAATCCGGCAAGGAGTTCCAGTACCCGGTGGAGTGGGGTATAGATCTGCAGACCGAGCACGAGAGGTATCTGACCGAAGAGGTGTTCAAGAAGCCGCTCTTCGTCACGGATTATCCGAAGGACATCAAGGCCTTCTATATGCGCCTCAACGACGACGGTAAAACCGTGGCGGCCTGCGACCTGCTGGTGCCGGGCGTCGGCGAGATCATCGGCGGCAGCCAGAGAGAAGAACGCCTCAACGTGCTGACCGAAAGGATGAAGGAGCTCGGCCTCAACGAAGAGGATTACTGGTGGTATCTTGACCTGCGCAAGTACGGCGGCGTCAAGCATGCCGGCTACGGCCTGGGCTTTGAGAGAATCATCATGTATATCACCGGCATGAGCAACATCAGAGACGTGCTGCCGTTCCCGAGAACGCCTAAGACGGCGGAGTTTTAGCGAGCAAATAACAGACAAAAGACATCGATTTTTCGATGTCTTTTCTTTAAATGATGAACGAAAGCTGAGCAAAAGAAAGCAGGTGAGACCATGAAGGAACTGAGACAAAAAAGCACGGAGCTGAAAGAGACCCTGAGAAGTTCCCTTTCTCCGCGGCACCACGCGATGCTGTATGCGTATATCGTCAGGAGCTGCCGCAGGCTGCCCTATGACGACGTGGAGCAGGTGATAGAAAAAATAACCGTAGAATACGGGCGGAGAAGAGGACGGCGCATGGCCGCGCGGGCGGCCAGGGACAAGATGCCGCTGACGGCTCTGAACTACGAAGCGTATCAGGAATGGCAGGCGCTGCCGGGCGATACGGAATCAGGCATCGATCTTGACGCCGAAGAAATTCACGTGTTTTCTAAACGCTGCCCGTGGTACGACGCCTGGCAGGCCAACGACATGCTCGCATGTGGCCGCCCGTATTGCCGCCTCATAGACGAAGCGCTGGTGAGCGGTTTCAACAAGAGCATCGCCTTTGAAACTGCTGCCAGCAGAACTAACGGCGGCGAAGCGTGCGACTTCTATTTCCGCGGACTTAAAGCCAGCGAGGCAGAAAAAGCGCAGTACAAGACGCAGTGCGCCAAAGTGGGCAACAAGGCCGTCAAGAGCTGGGATTTTCATATCGGCGACCTTTATGACAGCGCCAAAAAGCAGCTGCTCGCTTCTTACGGCGATGCCGGACGCGAGGCCCTTGACTGGGCGCTTTGCGATTATCGCAATATGTACGGGCCTGTATATTTAGAGCTTTTGACGGACTGGGACGGCTACGATTTTGAAAGCGTGGACGATTATCCCGGCGCTGAGTAAAAGGAGCGAAGCGATGATGGAATTCAGGGACATACAGGATTATTACGAAGAGCTGGTCGCTCTGCGCCGCCATATCCATCGGCACGCGGAATTATCCTTCTGCGAAGTGGAGACGACGAAATACATATGCGCATACATGGATAAGCTGGGCATCGAATACAAGCGGCTGCCCGAGACCGGCCTGATCGCCTGGATCGATACGAAAAAGCCCGGCCGCTGCATCGCCTTCCGCGCGGACATCGACGCCCTGCGCGTCGAAGAAGACTGCTCGGACGGACGCACCTACGGTTCTGAGAACAAAGGCGTCATGCACGCCTGCGGCCATGACACGCATACGGCGATCCTGATGATCGCCGCCAGATATGTCAAAGAGCACCTGGCGGATTTCAGCGGCAAAATGGTGATGATCTTTCAGCCGGCAGAAGAGCTGCCTCCGGGCGGCGCGGTGCGGATCGTAGAAGGTCATCATCTCGACGGCCTGGGCATAGATGAAATCTACGCGCTCCACTGCGATCCGACGGTCGACCTGGGTAAGATCCTCATCGTCAAGGGCGTGCTCATGGCGGCGGTGGATAATTTTGAGATCGAAGTGATCGGCAAGGGCGGACACGCCGCTTCGCCGCAGAAGACCATCGATGCGATCGCCATAGCGGTGCAGATCATCAGCCAGATCAACGCCATCAGGAGCCGCAACACAAAGCCGACCGAGCCAGCCCTCATATCCGTGGGCTATATTGCCGGAGGCAACAATTTCAACGTCGTGGCCGATAAGGTGACCCTGGGCGGCACGGTGAGGACTTTCTCGGCGCAAACGAGGGCGTTCATAGAAGAAAGAATCAAAAGCCTCGCTGAGCATACGGCTGCCGCCAGCGGCGGAACGGTCAAAATCAACTACATCAAGGGCTATCCGATAGTGAAAAACGATCTTGATGCGATCGCCAAGGTTGAAGCTGTCGCTTCCGCAGTGCTCGGCAGCGAAAACTGCGGCGAACGAAGAGAACCTGACATGGGCGGCGACGATTTTGCCTATTACCTGCAGAAAATCAAGGGTGCGATGTTCTATTACGGCATCAATACCGGCGATCCGGCCATAGCGCCGCTTCATAACCGCCGCTTCGATCTTGATGAGCGGGCGATGCTGACGGGCGTCAAAATGCTGCTGGGGCTGTTCAAAGCATAAAACTATTGTGTTTTCAACATTTATTTGTTATACTATTGGCAATTGTAAAAATAAATTAGGAGGACTTATCAGATGAAAGGCTATACAAGCGAAAACATCAGAAACGTTGCGTTACTAGGCCACGGCGGCTGCGGCAAAACTACTTTCCTTGAAGCCGCTCTGCTTGCGACAGGCGTGATCAACAGAATGGGCAGAGTTGAAGACGGCAACACCGTTTCCGACTACGACAAGATGGAGATCGAAAAAGGATATTCCATCAACACTTCCGTCGTACCGATCATTTGGAAGGAAAACAAGATCAACTTCATCGACACCCCGGGTTACTTCGATTTCGTGGGCGAGGTGAACGCAGCGCTGAGAGCGGCCGAGGCTGCCGTAATCATGGTAGACGCCGGCTCCGGCGTACAGGTAGGTACGGAAGCCGCCTGGAAGGCCTGTGAAAGATATAAGACTCCGAGATTTATCGTAATAAATAAAAGAGACAAGGACGAGTTCGATTTCTACAAGACCTTCGACGAGCTGAAGGGCAAATTCGGCGACAAGCTGATCCCGTTCAGCTGGCCGCTTTCTGCGGAGATCGACGAGGACCTCAAAGAAGCCATCGCCATGACCGACGACGAGCTGATGGAAAAATACTTCAACGGCGACGATTTCTCCGATGAAGAAGTGCTTAAAGGCTTAAAGAAGGGTATCGCCGACGGCGGCATCGTGCCGGTCTGCTCTTCCGCCTTCCAGCTCGGCTCCGGCCTCGAGGGCCTGCTCGACCTGCTTGTCACCTACGTGCCTACTCCGCTGGAACACGGCCCTTACGCGGGCTTCAACGACAAGAACGAGCCGGTAGAAAGGCTCTCGGTCGTTGACGCGCCTGTATCGGCCTTCGTCTTCAAGACCATCGTCGACCCGTTCGTGGGCAAGATTTCCATCATGAAGGTGGTGACCGGCAAGCTCAATACCGGTGACGAGGTATATAACGACAGAGCCGGCAAGTCCGAAAAGATCGGCAAGCTCTTCTTCCTCAGAGGAAAGAACCAGACCGAGCTGAATTACGCCGAGGCCGGCGACATCGTCGCCGCGGCCAAGCTGCAGTATACGCTCTCCGGCGATACGCTGTGCGACAAGAACGACATTGTCAGATACCTGCCGCTCGACTATCCTGAGCCGTCGTATTTCATCGCCATCGAGGCTGCCGACAAGGGCGACGAGGATAAGATGATGACCGGTCTCAACAAGCTGAGAGAAGAAGATCCGTCCTTCATGGTAGAGAGAAACAACGAAACTCGCCAGACTCTGCTCGGCGGCCAGGGCGACATCCAGCTGGGTGTAGTGATGGCCAAGCTCAAGGACAGATTCGGCGTTAACGTCAAGGTGGTTCCGCAGAAGATCGCCTACAGAGAGACCATCAAGGGCAATTCCGATGTGCAGGGCAAGCACAAGAAGCAGTCCGGCGGCGCCGGTCAGTACGGCGACGTGCACATCAGATTTTCGCCTTCCGATAAGGAATTCGAGTTCTCCGAAGAGCTGTTCGGCGGCTCGGTGCCGAAGAACTATGTACCGGCAGTCGAAAAGGGTCTGCTTGAGTGCATGAACAAGGGACCGCTGGCCGGCTGCAAGGTAGTGAACGTCAAGGCTGTGCTTTACGACGGTTCCTACCACGAAGTTGACTCCAACGAAATGGCCTTCAAGATCGCCGCTTCCCTGGCCTTCAAGAAGGGTATCGTCGAGGCTAAGCCTTGCCTGCTGGAGCCGATCATGAGACTGGAGATCTACGTGCCTGACGAGTACATGGGCGACGTTATGGGCGACATGAACAAGAGACGCGGAAAGATCCTCGGCATGGAGCCGATGGCTGACGGCGGCCAGAAGCTGCTGGCACTGGCGCCGCAGGCGGAGCTGTTCGACTACGCGATCGGGCTCAGAGCCATGACGCAGGCCAGAGGAAGCTTCACGATGCGCTTCGAGAAATACGAGGAGGTTCCGACCCACCTGGCTAACAAGATCATCGAAGCTCACAAGGCTGAAGAGGAAGAATAAAACATATTGGAATTGAAGCGCCCCGGCCGTGATGTCACAGCCGGGGTGCTTTACTTTTTTGCAAACCGAAGATGAGGCGTTCGGCGGACAGGCAGCGGACAGGTAACGGACAGGCAGCGGACAAGCTTTTTTTCTCGCAAAAGCCGTAAAGCAGCCAGTGCGAAAACAGCGGACAAGGATTTTTTCTTCGCGCTCGCGGAATAAACATCGCAAGAAAAAAACATCGCCGCGGTCTGCTCTTTTTTCGCATCAAACCAGCGCCAGTGCCTCCAAATATGATAAAAACACCGGCAGTAATTCATTTTCTGCCGGCGTTTTTTCTTAAGATGCTCCACAGCAGAGGCGTGAGAACAATTTTCTGTCCGCTTTGTTCTCTACTTCCGCCACAGCGAAGCAGTGAGAAAAAAAGCTTGTCCGCTGTTTTCTCATTCTTATTATTTTTGTGTTTATCTGGCGTTCATATACTTTCTGGCGCAAAATGCCATCGCTGCCAGCGAAAGCGCGGCTGCGGCAAGCGGAGCCGGCATGTTGCTGGTATCAGCCGTCTTTGGCACGTCTTTATCGGCAGGCGGCTGAGGCTTTGTTTCCTCCGGCGGCTCGCTGCCATCGCCCGGCTCATCGGTGCCTGGCTCATCACCAGCGCCCGGCTCATCGGTGCCTGGCTCATCACCAGCGCCCGGATCTTCGCCAGTGCCCGGATCCACCGTTACGGTGTAGGAGACCGTCGGCCTAGCGAATTCCTCAGGCTGACCAGGCTGGCCTTCGCTGTCTACAGGATAGAGCACCGCCAGCTCGTTCGTGTAGAGCCCGGCAAAGCCCTGGCTTCCGTCCCTGTCATATTGCCCATAAGTGCCGGCAGCGGCCTGAGGATCGCTCAGATGCACGCTGTATACCAGCTGAGCCCTCTGGAAATTGGAAATGTTCTGGTTGATGAACCATTTGATGGCTTCTTTGCCGTCCGTGCTTTCATCGCCCTGCGGATAGTATTCAAGCTCAAAGCGGTAGCCATCTGCGGTCTTGCCGAAGCCGTAGCGATTGGCGGAAATCTGCGTCTTGTCAAGGGCAACGCCGCCGAGCAGGACGTCGATCTTTTCCGGCTCGTTAACGAAATCAAAGTCATAAGGCTGACCGTTGCTTTCGCCGCTGCCCATGATGTCAGTCACGTAGCTGCCGGTTGAGACAGCATAAGCAATATCGTTCTGAATCGAAGCGAAGCTGACGCTTTGTCCGCCGGCCAGATAATCCATGAAATCAGGACCCCACTGGTATGAGGTGCCGGTTTGCGCGTTCATGGCGTAGCAGTGATACCCCTCTGACGCTGCGGCCTGATAAGCCTGATGCGACAGATAGAAAGCTTTGTCTATCGACATGGCATAGTCCTCCGCCCTGGCCGGATCAGTAGCCTCGGAAAAAGTACCCTCATAAGGGTAGTCGTAGCGATCGCCGTCCCTGGCGATGAGCTGACCGATATTTGCCAGATAAGCGTCCCAGTCTGCAGGGCCTTCGTTAGATACGTATTTGGAAAACCAGTTGTCCGGCCCGGCAAAATTCTGTACGCTGTCGCCGATCCATGACCAGGCCACTGCCGTCGGCTCTTCGTTGAACATGTACGTGATTCCGTCGCTGATCACGATCATGTATTTTCTGTTTGCGTCTACAGAAGTATCTTCGTCGAGCATCCGCTTACCGGCCAGGATGCCGGCATGAAGATTAGTACCGCCGGAAATTTCCATGCGCATGGCGCTCTCGATCTTGGCCAGATTCTGCCCGCTCAGCTCGGTCAGACCGATGGCTTCGTGAGCGGATTTGTTGAAGATCACTACGCCTGCCTTGATCCTGGCGCCGGTATCGCTGGCCTGCTGTTCCAGATTTTTCAGCATCTGCAGCGCTTCGTCCTCGACGATCGTGCTGGTGGATTTGTCCAGAACGAAGACTACGTCGGTCACCAGCTGCTCTTCCGCCGAAGGCAGAGACAAGGTGATCTGCGAATTGAAGTCGGCGTCGAGCTCGCTGGCTTCCTTGGACTTGGAGACCGAAGTGACGTTTTCCTGCGAGGCGGCAAAGGTCATTGCCGGCAGAAAACACAGGAGCAGGCACACTGCGATCAGGCATACCAATATCCTTCTCATTTTAGTTTCCCCCTTTTGTTTATCAGTGATATCGGACAAGTTTAATGATATCAGTATCAGAGGAAGCTAAATTTTTTTTCGCTCATCAAGTTTTTACATGAAGGTACAAAATAAGACTTGCATGCCGGCGGGGAAGGGTGTAATATAATGATAAGAACAAGCGTTCTCAAAAGAGGTATACAGGAGACGGATCATGGCAAAGAAAGCAAAAACGGTATTTGTCTGTCAGGAGTGTGGCTACGAGAGCCCGACCTGGATGGGACAGTGTATATGCGGAGCGTGGAATTCCTTTGTGGAAGAGAAGCAGCAGGCGCCGGCAGCCGAAGATACGAGAAGACGCACCGCCAAGACGGTGCAGCCGGCCAGACTCAAGGAGGTCGGCGCGCGCGAGTACCAGAGAATAGACACCGGCATCGGCGAGTTCAACAGAGTGCTGGGCGGCGGTCTGGTGCGCGGCTCGCTGGTGCTCATCTCAGGTGAGCCTGGTATCGGCAAGTCGACGATCATCATCCAGGCGGCGGCCAACATTGCCCGCAGCGGACGCAATGTGCTCTATGTTTCCGGCGAGGAATCAGACGAGCAGATCAAGATGCGGGCTGACCGCGTATGCGGAGAGCTGCCTGACAATCTGTTCGTACTGCCGGAGACGAATATGGAGAGCATAGAGACGATCTGCGAGAAAACGCGGCCGGACTTCCTCATCATCGATTCCATCCAGACGATGTACAGCGAGGAGATGGATTCCGCGCCGGGCAGCGTGTCGCAGGTGCGCCTCTGCGGCAACAAGCTTATGAAGATCGGCAAGACCGGCAATATCCCGATTCTCATCGTCGCGCACGTGACCAAGAGCGGCGATCTGGCCGGACCAAAGACGGTGGAGCATCTGGTGGACTGCGTGCTGAACTTTTCCGGCGAGCGCGATCAGGAGCTGCGCATATTGCGCTCGTTTAAGAACCGATTCGGTACGACCAGCGAAATCGGCGCCTTTATGATGGGCGAAGGCGGACTTTTAGAGGTGAGCGATATTTCCGGGACATTTCTAGAAAGCAACGCCGGCGAAGCGGAGGGCTCGGTGACGGCCGCCATATACGAAGGCAGCAGGCCGGTGATGTTCGAGGTGCAGGCGCTGGTAACGCCGGCCAATGTCGGCTTTGCCCGCCGGACAGCCGTCGGAGCAGATAATACGAGACTGAGCATGATATTGGCGGTACTGGAGAAAAAGGCCGGGCTCAAGCTCATCAACCAGGATGTTTACGTCAACATAGTCGGCGGTCTCAGGCCGGAGGGAACGGCGGTAGATCTGGCGATAGCGCTGGCCATCTATTCTTCTTACAGCAACAGGCCGTCTGCGGCCAAAACCCTGGCTATCGGGGAGATCGGACTGACGGGTGACCTTCGGGCTGTGCGCAATGCCGACAAGATCTTCCACGAGGCGGCGCGGCTGGGATACGAAAAGGTGATCATGCCGCGTTCAAATTTAAAGCAAATAAAAAACGCCGCGGCCGGCAGCTGCCGGGCCATCGGCGCAGGCAATATAAGAGAAGCGATGGCGGCCTTCGCAAACCGAGACTGATGCTTCCCCGCTGCTTGCGCAAGTAGCTTTCTCAACCAAAGCAAAATACGGCGCGTCTCAAGATGAATTTTGCAAAATTATTCTCCTCTTTCAGGCTTAATAGCATAGTCGCAAGTTGAAAACGCCGCCACACACGTGTAAAAAGTCCTTATTCTTCTTGCTCTAAGCCTTAATTCCACTTAAAAACAAAGAAGCTCATGGCCTTTTTAACTTGGTAGAGCTTCATTTTCTATATAAGAGTTGAAAAATTGTGCAAAATTCATCTTGCAGGGCTGCAATAACAAAAAAAAGTGGAGAAAGCAAAAATGCCGCGTGTTGGGATAGCGCCTGCTCACCAGCCTATTCGATGCTTTCGATGGCTTCCGGGTCTCTGGCTACGCCTTTGCCGCGTTCGCGCTCCTTCTTGACGTAAGGCAGCTCGAACCAGAAGATCGTGCCTTTGCCCAGCTTGCTGCTGACCCCGTAATTGGCATGGTGCAGGGTGAGGATGCCCTTGACGATGGACAGCCCCAGGCCGCTGCCTTCGGTCGGCCGCACATAGTTGGTGCTGGT
>CALWNX010000079.1 GCA_944382925.1 uncultured Clostridia bacterium
ATCTGCTCTGCCAATGGCGGCCTTCCTCCCATGGTAAAACGCAGGCAGTACTATGAGGCTTTGGAGGTGGCTGCATAGTCAGTGATATCCTTGAGAAAAATGTGTCAACTAATCTTGACAATATCACAATGACAATAGTTTGTGCCACTTTCGCTTCTTTCTGCCTGATTAAGGCTGGAATATCTATATAAAAAAGCGCCGGCACACGGATGAACCCCGAAAAGGGCAAAACCGTACTGTCGGCACTTTGAATACAAACTTAACAACATGTGCAATGTGGAACTCCTTTATGAGTCTTCCACCAAATATCCTTTCGGATAAGCACAAAAAATCAATTACAAGGGCATTATAACACTGTATATTGCGGTTGTCAAGTCTACAAACACTATATATAGATATTCGGATTAGAGATTTTAATTTTTTAAACACCCAATCGGTACTACAAATACGCCATCATCTCGACGATACGCAATTTCTGTACCGGTCAGAATCATTAGGAATGATGGATCTTGCATTCTTTCTGTGTTGACTTTATTTTTTAATTCGATGAGATGCTTAGCAGCTTCCTCAATTTCCTTTGAACCCAGTTTGACTTCTATGGCAGCCCATCTTCCGTCATTTAACGCCACTACCGCGTCTGCTTCAAGACCACTGCTATCGCGGTAATGAAATACTTCTCCGTCAATGGCTTCCGCATATATACGAAGATCTCTGTCACACAAAGATTCAAATAAGAAGCCAAAATAGTTAAAGTCATCCAAAAGACGTTCCGGTGTAAGACGCATAACAGCGGCGGCAATGGAGGGATCTACGAATTGCCGTTTCGGAGATGTTCGAATTGCAGCCTTTGAACGAAGTGCGGGATTCCATGCCGGTAAATTTTCAGTGACGAATATGCGGTTCAGGGCATTTAGGTATTGGCTGATTGTTTTTTCTGAAATGCTTTCATCATCGTCTCCCATGGCAATATCATTGTGAATGGTCCGGATAGTTGCTAATGTAGATATATTTCGGGAGAGGGAACGCAGTAGCGCCCTGACCCGCGCCGGATTTTTTTCAATGTTATCTACTCTGGATACATCCGTATTGATGATTGCCTCTACATAATCGATTGCATGCCGTAGGGCGCTTTTTCGGGTATCGCCAATTGACGCCGGCCAACCACCGCGTACAATGGCAAATGCAATTTGCTCAATCGATAGATCTGAAAAAGCATCTATTTCTGTTTCACCGTCAAACAGTGCGGATAAAGAAACACTGCCATTGGATTCACCTGATTCGTAGAGACTCATAGGACGCATCATCATACGGGATATTCTTCCGGTTCCGGTATGTTGAACAACATTATCCTGCGGAACGGCCGATCCTGTTAGGATAAACTGACCAGGTAGACCTCTTTGGTCTACCATGAACCGGACGGCATCCCACAAAACAGGTGCAACTTGCCATTCATCAAGCAGACGAGGCGTATCACCCCTCAGTAAAAGAGAGGGTTTTGTGTCGGCAGCCTTTAAGTAGGATACTGCTTTGTCCGGATCCTGCATAAACAACTGACTACGAGATATTTCCGTAGCGGTGCTTGTCTTTCCGCACCATTTTGGGCCTACTATCAAAACAGCACCGCTTGATTCAAGTCGATCCTTCAAAATTTTGTCAGCGATTCGACTTAGATATTTTCTGTTCATTAGGAACCTCCAATTTTAGTTTTCGGTAATAGTATAACACAGACTTCCGAAAATATCAAGAAATCACTTCCGAAAATATCGCGAACTTACTTCCGAAAATATTAAGAAATCACTTCTGATAATATTGATATTTTACTTCCGATTATGTTTCAATATTACTTTTGAATTTGATTTCGGTTTCCTCGCCCTCACAGATAATGTAGATGATCGGCCGCCTTTTGCGCCGCTTTACCTTGTTCGGATTGTACTCCTGTTTCATCCCTGCCATGTTTTCTCACCTCCGATAAATGGGATTGCACCAAAACGGCCCTGCAGATATCCCTTGCGGATATTTTCATTCTTTTCAGCAAACCAAATCTGATCCCTTCTTAAAAAATTCAGATCCAGTAAAAGAGCGTCATGGGTGGTAAACAGGAGCTGTGTACCATTTGTATTGATGGCACTGTCCTGAATCATTTCAATCAGACGCCTGGTAAGCAGCGGATGCATGCTGCGCTCCATTTCATCCACAATGAGCAGGGAACCGTTGTCGAGAGCCTGCAGCCAGCCGCCGATCCGGGCAAAGAACCTCTGCGTTCCGGCGGATTCTTGTTCCATAAGCAGCTGGAAATGTTCCGTGTTGCCATCATTGTCCATGATATGAAGCTTTGACATAACTTGACATCCGCGTCGAAGCTTCATATAATTCATATATCAGGTACCAAGGCAATTTTCTGCGAGGAGAACTCATGAAAAAGACATTTCACATCATAAACTGCATCCTGTCTCTGCTGCTGGCAGCTCTCGGCATCGTGCTGATCGTCCTGCGCGGACAGATGGAAGACGAAGGCAAGCTCGTTTTTCTGCTGGCCGGTTTCTTTCAGACCGTCATGGGGCTGCTCGCGTTTCTGATCGGCGCGCTGCTTCCTGAAGAAGGCAAAAAAATGTCCAAAAGAGCACGGAAGATCTTCAGGGTAATTGCCGCCATCGCCATGCTGGGCGGAAAAGGCACCAGCGGAGTTGCCGCCTATAACGCCCTCAGCGGCGAGGTCATCCTTCAGCGCTTCTGGGAACCGGCCTGGCCGCTTGCGTGGCTGCTGTTTGAGGGTATGTTTCTGTGGTTTTATCCCGCCGACGGCCTGCTGGGGGCTGCAGTCGGCCTGTCCGCCATCCTGCTGATTCTTCTCATCGCGGGCGCCTTTGGCTGGAGCGTGATGTACCGCCGCGAAAATGGCACCTTCAAATGGATGTTTATCATTCTCCCCAGTGCTTTCATCCTGATCATGTTCGGCCTCGTTTTTTTCTTCACCTATCTGGAAGAGCAGAAGCGGGGAGAGACGGTCAGCGACACGCTGGCGGAGCTGCGCATAGAAATTGAAGAGACGCTCGCCGAATATAACAGCGGCGAACACACGGCCACCGCAGAGCTGGAAGCGGAAAAGCTGCAGATGGCAGACATCGTGACGATGCTCAAAGACGACATCGGCGAGGATCAGGACATATATTACCGCTGGGTCACCGGCGGCGAAGACGACGTGGTCAGCCTCGTGGCCTGGACCGCGGCCGGCGAAGAGGTGTACAATTACCAGTTCAGCCGAAAAGAAAAAACGTACAGTCTGATAACGGCCTTCGTTTCCTCAGCGCTGACGAAAGAGGACGTCGAGGGAAAAGAAGACGGCGTGATTTCAGGATAAAAAGTCACCGAAAAATCAGGGGGAAAGTATGAAAGAGAAAAAATACCTCATCATCGGCGCCGGCGGGACAGGCGGCGTCATCGGCGCTTACATGGCACAGGCCGGCAAAGACGTTACGCTGATCGCCAGGGGAGAACACCTGAGAGCACTGGCAGAAAACGGCCTTCGCCTGGAAAGAATTTGGAAAAACGACAGTCTCAATATAAGCATCAGGGCCTGCACAGAGGAAGAATACCTTGGCAGCGGCGCCAGGGCCGACGTGATCTTCGTCTGCGTCAAGAGCTATTCGCTGGCAGAGGTGCTGCCGCTGATAGGCCGCGCCGCACACTGCGATACTGTGGTGATTCCCATCCTCAATGTTTACGGCACCGGCGGCAAGCTGCAGGAAGAGCTGAGTGCGCTCACGGTGACGGATGGCTGCATTTACGTTTCGGCCAATATCAAAGAGCCGGGCGTCATCGCCCAGCACGGCAAGATCTGCCGCCTGCTCTTCGGCCGTCGCGATCACAGAACTGACGATCGGCGCTTGCAGGCCGTCCGCGACGATCTGCAGGCGAGCGGTATCGACGGCATTTACACAGACAATATACAGCGCGAGGCGCTGAAAAAGTTTTCCTACGTGTCGCCGGCAGGAGCGGCAGGGCTTTGTTGCGACGCCACAGCCGGAGACTTCCAGCAGGAAGGCCCGGCGCGGGAGATGTTCATAGCGATGGTCAGAGAGATCGAAGCCCTGGCTGGCGCGATGGGAATCGATCTGGGAGAAGATATGGTTGAGGCCAACCTCAGGATCATGAAAGGACTGCCGCCTGAGACGACGACCTCGATGCAGCGCGATGTCTGTCAGGGACGCCAGTCGGAAGCAGACGGACTTGTTTACGAAGTAGTGCGGCTGGGGCACAGGTACGGCGTGCCGGTGCCGGCTTACGAAAAGGCGGCCGTGCGCCTGCGGGAGAGGACAGATCAGTAACCGAAGCAGATCGGCGCGACGGAATTATCCAGCGCTGCAAAGCTGTAGTCCTGCTCCATGAGTCCCTCGATGATGTCCGGCAGCGCCTTGGCCGTGTTCTGATGGCCGGGGCCGTCGTGACAGAGAAGGA
>CALWNX010000080.1 GCA_944382925.1 uncultured Clostridia bacterium
CGGTGCTAAACTCACAATATAAATTCTATAGCAAAACCTTTGAAGGAGAAGTAAAGCTGATTGCAGCCCTCACAGCGAACCCGGGACGGTGAAAGCCGGGCAGACAGCGGATCAGCATAATGGGCTCCCGAGGGCGAGGGGAAAGGCCGCCGGCGCGACTGCAAAATGGATCAGCGCGGGTCGAGTATCTGAGACGTGAGCTCCTACGTCAGTGGAGAGGAGTGTGATGGCACTCTGCTGAGAGGATTCTGTGCAAGCAGGATTAAGCAAGGTGGTACCGCAGGTCAATAGCCTGTCCTTGTGCGCAAGGACAGGTTTTTTGTTTAACCGCCAGGCAGAGACACTTCAATTAAAGAATAAATTTTAATTGAAAAGGAGAAAGAAAAATGACACAGACAAAGAAAATCCCGTACAAGATCTACCTGGAAGAAAGTGAAATGCCGACTCAGTACTACAACGTGCGCGCCGACATGAAGAAAAAACCGGCTCCGCTGCTTAATCCGGCCACGCTCAAGCCGATGACGGCAGAAGAGCTGAGCCAGGTTTTCTGCACAGAGCTCGTCAAGCAGGAGCTCGACGATACCACCCCGTATTTTGACATTCCCAAGGAGATACAGGACTTCTACAAGATGTACCGGCCGTCGCCGCTGGTAAGAGCTTACTGTTTGGAAGAAAGGCTGGGCACGCCGGCCAAGATCTATTACAAGTTCGAAGGCAACAACACCAGCGGCAGTCATAAGCTCAATTCGGCCATCACACAGGCCTATTACGCCAAGAAGCAGGGGCTAAAGGGAGTGACGACTGAGACCGGAGCAGGCCAGTGGGGGACAGCTCTTTCGATGGCCTGCGCCTATCTGGAGCTGGACTGCAAGGTATATATGGTCAAGGTATCCTACGAACAGAAGCCTTTCCGCCGCGAGGTGATGCGTACCTACGGCGCATATGTCACCCCGTCTCCGTCTGAGACGACTGCTATCGGCCGCAAGATCCTCGCCGAGCATCCGGGCACCAGCGGCAGCCTGGGCTGCGCGATCTCCGAAGCAGTGGAAGCGGCGACCTCGCAGGAGGGCTATCGGTACGTGCTGGGCAGCGTGCTCTCTCAGGTGCTGCTGCATCAGACGGTCATCGGCCTGGAGACCCAAAAAGCGATGGACAAATACGGCATCAAGCCTGACGTGATCATCGGCTGTGCCGGCGGCGGTTCCAACCTCGGCGGCCTGATATCGCCTTTCATGGGGCAAAAACTCAGAGGAGAAGCCGATTATCAGTTTATCGCCGTAGAGCCGGCCTCCTGCCCGAGCCTGACCAGAGGCGTTTACGCCTATGATTTCTGCGATACCGGCAGGGTCTGCCCGCTGGCAAAGATGTACACGCTGGGCAGCGGCTTCATTCCGTCGGCTCACCACGCGGGCGGCCTCAGATATCATGGCATGAGCTCCATCCTTTCCGAGCTGTACGACCAGGGGCTGCTCGAGGCCAGAAGCGTAGAACAGACTCAGGTCTTTGCCGCAGCCGAGTATTTTGCCCGCGTCGAGGGCATCCTGCCGGCGCCGGAAAGCAGCCACGCTATCAAGGTGGCTATCGACGAAGCCCTGAAATGCAAGGAGAGCGGCGAAGAAAAGACAATCCTTTTCGGTCTCACCGGCACGGGCTACTTCGATCTCAAGGCTTACGAAAATTACAACAACGGTACAATGACGGATTACATTCCGTCAGACGAGGAGCTTGCGAAAAGCTTCGCTACTCTGCCGCAGGTAGAATAACTAGCCGTGCGGCAGCAGATTGAAACTGCGAGAAAGGACTTGTATATGGAACTGGAAAAAGCAATCAACGAAAGACGCTCGGTGAGAGGATACAAGAAAGCCCCTGTCAGCAGAGAAACGCTGGAAAAAGTGCTGAAGCTGGCGACGCGGGCGATTTCCGCAGAAAACACGCAGCCCTGGGAGATCGCCGTCCTCGGCGGCGAAACCCTGCGCAATATCGCTGCCGCCAACGTGCAAAGCTTCCTGGCCGGAGAAAAACCGGATCTGGCGGAAAGCACCTTTGACGGCGTCTACAGGCAGCGCCGTATCGGCATCGGCAAAAAGCTCTTTGCAGCCATGGACATCGCCAGAGAAGACAAAGAAAAACGCCTCTGGTGGAGTTCCAGAGGGTTCGGCTTTTTCGACGCTCCGGCCGCCTTCATCATATACATGGACAAGAGTCTGGGGCAGGAGAGCATCTTTGATATAGGCTGTCTGGCGCAGAACATCTGCCTGGCGGCCATGGAGTACGGACTGGGCACCTGTGTGGAGATTCAGGCCGTGATGTACCAGCAGGGCCTGCGCCGCTTCCTAGACATCCCGGAGGACAAGGTGCCGATCATGGGTGTAGCCATCGGCTACCCGGACGAGAGCTTTGCAGCTAACGGGGTCAGAAGCGACAGAGCGGAGCTTTGCGAAAACGTGCGCTGGTACGGCTTCGACTAGTGGTTGATCACGTACTGCACGTAGATCTTACAGGCAAAGGACAGCGCAAAATTGTCCATCAGATAACGACGTTCACGACCGGCCTCGCGCCGGTCTTTTACTTCTATCGAGCCGGAAAAGACCGAAGCCACCGCCTGCTCTACGGCCTCGCAGAAACGGTTATAGGTCACATGGTTATCAGGCAGGGCCAGACCGATGTCGATCAGCTTGCGGATTTCCTCCGTCGAATAGCAGCTCTTGAGGATGTAGACAACCACGATCATCGCCATCGACAGTTTGCCGTATTTTTTGTTCACCGGCGGGTCGATGATGCGGGCCTTGACGTAATTGTTGATCATGTTCTTGGTCAGCACCGGCATGCCGATGGCCTTGAAAAAGCGGCCGGGATCCCTGTCCACGAAGGCGATCACCTGGTCCATGTAAAGGTCTATGTCCGGCAGCTCCTCCCAGCGCGGGATGTGAAAGCCGGAGACGATATTTTCTTCTGTGATGTTTGCGCTTGACATGGTTATCTCCTATACATTTTAAAGTCATTGTAGCATAGCTGGCGCAGCATGTAAAGGTTGACATTGTTATTTATACGTGATAATCTGATACTGGTAACCAGATGGGTTACCACAATTTAACTGCGACATTTTTTATAAAGGAGAATTTAAGATATGGACTACAAGAGCCAGAGAAAAGTAGACCTGCAATACGCGCAGGGAGTAGTCGACATGCTCAACAGCAGCACCGACAAATACGTGGTATACAAAGAAAGCCGCCCGATCGCCGACATCAAGCACATGCTGGAGACCAGCGCCGAGCTGTACGCGGACAACGTGGCCTTTATGCAGAAATTCCACAAGGATGAACCATACAAGAGCATCACCTACAGAGAAGCGCTGGAGACGGTAGACAACCTTGGCACGGCTCTGATCGCGCACGGCCTCAAGGATAAGCGCATCGCCGTCATCGGCGAAAACTGCTATCAGTGGGCTACCAGCTATCTGGCCGTAATCGGCGGCACTGGCATCGTCGTACCGCTCGACAAGGAGCTGGGGGCTTCCGATCTCAAGCAGCTCGTGCAGGAATCGGAAGCGTCCGCGGTGATGTTCACCGAAAAATATGCGCCGGTATTTAAAGAGATCAAGGCTTCCGGTGAGACGGGACTTGAAAAGCTCGTGCAGCTCAACGGCGAAAGCGATGACGCTGAAGTCCTGACCTGGAGCGGCCTTATCGCCGAGGGGAAAACTCTCGTTGAGCAGGGCGACAGAAGCTTCATCGACGCCGAGATCGATCCTGAGGCCATGAGCGAGCTTCTGTTCACCTCCGGCACCACCGGCATTGCCAAGGGCGTAATGCTTTCCCACAAGAATATCTGCTTCGACCTGATGATCGCGCCGACCATCCTCAGAGTACATCCGTGGGACATCTTCTTCTCCGTGCTGCCGATCCATCACACCTACGAGGGTACGGCCGGCTTCCTGATGCCGCTGTACAAGGGCGCGGCCATCGCTTACTGCGAAGGTCTCAAGCACATCGTCAAGAATCTGGCTGAGGTGAGCCCGACGATGTTCCTGGGCGTACCGGCTCTGTTTGAAACGCTGTACAAGACCATCATGAAGAACGTGCGCAAGCAGGGCAAGGAAGGTCTGGTCAGGAAGGTGATGTCCGTCAACAAGGTCACCAAAAAAGTGGGTCTGGACCTCAACAAGATTCTCCTCAAGGACATCCTCAAGGTGTTCGGCGGCAGGATGAGAGTGCTCATCTCCGGCGGCGCCGCCATCGATCCGGCCATCCTGCAGTTCTTCAACGACCTGGGCTTTATCGCCGTACAGGGCTATGGCCTCAGCGAGTGCGCACCGATGGGCGCCCTCAATCCTGACCAGCACAAGTATATGCGCAACGCCTCCGTCGGCCACGTGCTGCCGGGCATGGATGTCAAGATCGATGACAAGGACGAGGACGGCATCGGCGAAATCTGCTTAAAAGGCGACAACGTGATGCTGGGCTACTACAAAAAGCCGGAGGAGACCGCCAAGGTCATCAGAGACGGCTGGTTCTACACCGGCGACCAGGGCTACATCGACGACGAGAAATTCATCTATATCACCGGCCGCAAGAAGAACGTCATCATCGCCTCAAACGGCAAGAACGTCTTCCCGGAAGAGCTCGAATATCTGCTCTCCAAGGTGCCTTATGTAGCTGAATCCATGGTATGGGGCGACGAAGAAAAGGGCGACATCGTCATCGTAGCTGCCATCAGACCGGATATGGAAGAGGTAGAAGCTGCCATCGGCAAGGGCTGCAGCGACGAGGCGGTCAAGGAGCTGCTCTGGGGCGAGGTCGACAAGATCAACGCCGAGCTGCCGCTCTTCAAGAAGATCAGAAAGATCGCCGTCCGCCACGAGGAATTTGAGAAGAACACCAGCAAGAAGATTAAGAGATTCGTAGAGTCGAACAAGAAGCTGTAGAAAACGGGCGCGCAGAAAGCGCCTGAGGCAGGCAGGCTTCGCGGACGCAAAGACGGGCGTCACGCGGGGCCTGCCCGCCTGCTTCTCTGCCCGCCTGCTTCTCTGCCCCCGCCTTCTTCTTTGCCCCTCGCGACTTGCGCAAGTAGCTTTCTCAACCAAAGCAAAAATACTGCCGTCTCAAGATGAATTTTGCAAAATTTTTCTTCTCTTTCAGGCTTAAAAGCATAGTCGTAAGTTGAAAACGCCCGCGCACACGTGTAAAAAGTCCTTGTTCTTCTTGCTCTAAGCCTTAATTCCACCTAAAAGCAAAGAAGCTCATGGTCTTTTCAACTTGGCAGAGCTTCATTTTTTATGTAAGAGGTGAAAATTTTTGCAAAATTCATCTTGCAGGGCGGCAATAACCAAAAAAGTGGAGAAAGCAAAAAAATCACAGATAATTCGCCCAAAACAAATTGAAAAAAAGTCAAAATTTATATATAATGTTGTGAGAAATGTAAATGATAAGTAGCGAAGACATAATTTACATGATATACAAAACAAGTGCGAAAAGGAGATAATAATGGGATTTGCGAATGAAGTCGGCATCGATCTGGGGACAGCCAATGTGCTGGTATATATAAAAGGCAAAGGCATCGTGCTCAACGAGCCTTCGGTAGTGGCGATAAACAACGATACGGATGAGATTCTGGCCGTGGGCGAAGAGGCCAAGCAGATGCTGGGCAGAACTCCGGCCAATATCGTCGCCGTGCGTCCGCTCAAGGACGGCGTGGTTTCCGACTACGATATAACCGAGCGCATGCTCAAATATTTTATCAGAAAGACCTGCGGCTCCGGCCGCTTCTTCAAGCCGCGCATCATGGTCTGCGTGCCGAGCGGCGTGACCGAGGTAGAGAAGAGAGCCGTCAGAGAGGCGGCCAATCAGGCCGGCGGCAAGGACGTTTACCTGATGGAGGAGCCGGTAGCGGCGGCTATCGGTGCCGGACTTGATATCAGCAAGCCGGACGGCATCATGGTCATCGACATCGGCGGCGGTACGACTGACATCGCGGTCATCTCGCTGGGCGGCATTGTCGCCAGCACCTCCGTCAAGATGGCGGGCGACAAGTTCGACGAGGCGATCATCACCTATATGCGCAAGAACCATAAGCTCTATATCGGCGAGAGAATGGCCGAAGAGCTCAAGGTTAAAATAGGCACCGCCTTCCCGCGCGAAGAATCCATCAGCATGGAATGCCGCGGCAGAGATCTGGTGACCGGCCTGCCTAAGAGCGTAGACGTGACCTCGGAGGAGATGATGGACGCCCTCGAGGAGCCGCTGCATACCATCTGCGAGGCGGTACACAACGTGCTGGAACGTACGCCGCCTGAGCTTTCGGCAGACATCAGTAATTCCGGCATCATGCTTACCGGCGGCGGCGCCCTCCTTTGCGGCATCGATAAGAGGATCGAAGACAGGACCGGCATCAAGGTGCTGATCGCCGAAGACCCGAAGTCGTGCGTGGCGATAGGCACCGGCAAGGCGCTTAACAATCTCGATGCACTGGAGACCAACGCGCTCAACAGAAGAGCCCCGTATCTCTAAAACATTTACAGGCTGACGCAAGGAGCGTCCTCGATCAAAAGAGGACGCTGTTTTTTCAAGGAAGAAAAGATGAAACTAGAACTCATAGCTACGGCCGCCTTCGGGCTGGAGGCGGTGGTCAGGAGGGAGATAGAGGCCCTCGGATACAGGATAATCAAGACGGAAGACGGCAAGGTCACCTTTCTTGGCGATGAAAGAGCCGTCGTCAGGGCCAACCTCTGGCTCAGAAGCGCCGACAGGGTGCTGATCCGCATGGGCGAGTTTGAGGCCCGTGAATTTGAAGAACTCTTTCAGCAGATCAGAGCACTGCCCTGGGAAGAATGGATCCCGCTGGACGGACGCTTTGTCGTCAACGGCTCCTCGGTTAAATCCAAGCTTTCTAGCGTACCCGCCTGCCAGTCGGTGGCCGAAAAGGCCATCGTCGAAAAGCTGCGCGAGACCTATGCCGTCGAACGCTTTGCCAAGAGCGGCGCGCTTTACGATATAAAGGTCAGCCTGCTGCGAGACAGAGCGACGGTCACCCTCGATACGACGGGAGAGGGCTTGTTTAAGCGCGGATATAAGCAGCGCGCCGTCGCCGCGCCGATCAAGGAAACCATCGCCGCCGCTATGGTGCAGCTTTCCTTCTGGAAGCAGGGCCGCATCCTGGTGGATCCCTGCTGCGGCAGTGGCACCATCGCCATCGAGGCCGCTCTGCTGGGCAGGAACATAGCGCCCGGGCTTTCGCGCACCTTCGCGGCTCAGGAATGGGAGGCCATCGAGGCCGGACTGTGGAAGGAAGAAAAGACGAAAGCCTTTGCGGCCGCCGACTGGGAGCTGCCGCTTGAGATCTACGCTTCAGACATCGATCCGCAAGCGGTTGCCGCCGCCAGAGAAAACGCTGTCGAAGCCGGCGTAGAGGATGCGATCAGCTTTTCTGTCGGCGACGCAGCGCAGCTTGAGGCACAGGGAAAAGAGGGCGGTATCATCATCACCAACCCGCCTTACGGACAGCGGATCGGCGAGCAGAAGGAGATGGACAGGCTCTACGCGGGTCTGGCCGGCTTCCTGCGCCGCAATCCGACCTGGTCCATGTTCGTTATCACCGCAGACAAGACCGCCGAGCACAAGCTCTTCGGCCGGCCCGCCGACAGGCGGCGCAAGCTGTTCAACGGCCGCCTTGAGGTCTGCTTCTATCAGTATCACGGGCAAAAGCCTAAAGGCCCGGGCAAAAGCGGAGGTGGATGCGATGGACATCAGGATCGATAAGCGGCTGAAGACGCCGGTGTACCTGCAGATCGTTTCTGCCATCAAGCAAGAGATCGCCGCCGGCGTAGTGACGCAGGAGAGAATTCTGCCCTCCGAGCGGGTGCTGGCCAAGATGCTGGGCGTGCATCGCAACACCGTCGCCAAGGCCTACAGCGAGCTGAAGGGACAGGGGCTTATCGAGTCTTATCCCGGCGTCGGCTACAGGGTTTACGACAGCCGCCAGGAGGCGGGCATGGACTTGGTGGCCGCCGGAAGCCAGAGACGCAGGGGCAAAAAAGTCAACTGGCTCGATCAGATCAAGCCGGAATATCTGGACATGACGGTGACCTTCGACGAGCTCTTTCAGCGCTTCAGCCAGCCGGACAAGATTTCACTCGGCAGCGGCATCGCCGCCACCGGACTCTATGACCGCGAAAAGCTTTCCCGCCGCATCGCCGATATAGTCTCGCACGAGGGCAAGAAGCAGTATTTCTATTCCCCTTATCAGGGAGACGAGGATCTGCGCCGCCAGGTCGCTTCCTACCTCAGCACCAAGGGCATTAAGGCGACCACCAGGCAGATCCAGATCCTGACGGAAACCAATCAGGCGCTGGATTTTCTCATCACCCTGCTCGTCAAGCCGGGCGACGTGGTCATCACCGAAGAGCCGGTTTCGCCTGATACGTACAGAGCTATCGGCCTTGCCGGAGCGCGCCTGGTGACGCTGCCGGTAGATGAGGACGGCATGCAGTGCCAGTATCTGGAACAGATGATTCAGCAGTGGAAGCCGCGGCTTTTGTGCCTCAACTCCAGCTTTCACGATCCAACGGGCCAGCTGCTGTCCGTGGAACGACGCAAGGAGATCCTGCGCCTGTCGGAAAAGTACCGCTTGCCGGTCATCGAATACGACGAGGCCTCAGAGCTCTATTACGACGTGCCGCCGATCTCGCCGATGAAAGTCTTCGACCGCCTCGAAAACGTGGTCTACATATATTCGTTTTCGCTCACCTTTGTGCCCGGTCTCAGCCTCGCCTTTGTCGTCGCCAACGCCGACCTGATCCGCCGCCTCAGCTATCTGGTTTCGGTGCGGCTGGTGGCGATGGACTGGATGACGCAGCGCCTTCTGGCCGGCTATCTGGCCGAGGGCATCTATTATCGCAAGCTGAGCGATTACCGCGCCGAATATCGCAAAAAGCGCGATCTGGTTCTGGCTGCGCTCGACGGGATGCGCGGGCTGGGCGTAGAATATGAAAAGCCCAAGGGCGGCATCTATGTCTGGTGTCGCTTGCCGGAGGGCGTGGACAGCAAGGAATTCAATGCCCGCGCTTACAGCAACGGTATCAGCGTGTTGCCGGGCTATGTATTTTATCCGGCCAGAAACGGCGGCCGCGACCGCGTTCGCCTCAACTTTTCCTATGAGACGCCCAAGCGGCTTGAAGCCGGAATGGAGATTTTCCGCCGCTCGCTGAGGGAATGTCTTGCCAAACGGGCCTCTGAAACCTAGTATCTGTAGGCCCATTTTTTAATGAGAATCTGGACGATGCCGGCGGCCGGTACGGCCAGCAGCATGCCGACGATGCCGCCAAAATGGCCCAGCACCGCCAGAGAGAGCAGGACAAAGAGCGGATGCAGGCCGACGGATTGGCCGACGATGCGCGGATAGATAAAATTGCT
>CALWNX010000081.1 GCA_944382925.1 uncultured Clostridia bacterium
TTTTCCAAGGAGATGATGGAAAAGTCGGAGCTCAAGGCCAAGAACAGCTTCGCCTACAGCCTGTCCTCGATGTCCTCGGCCTTCGGCGAGGGCGTGGGAGCGAGCATGCTCTCCATCAATGAGCGCATGTTCCTGGCTCAGTTCCAGGTCATCCATGAGATCAGCAAAAAAAGCGGCGCCGTGATCGTCGGCCGCTGCGCTGACTACGTGCTCAAGGACATCCCGGGCGTGACCAACGTTTTCATCTACGGCGAGCACGAGGACAGAGTAAAGAGAGCTGTCGAAAATTACGGCGTCAAGCCGGAGGAAGCAGAAGATGTAATCGCCTCTTATGACAAGGCCAGAGCCAATTACTACAACTATCACACCGGCAGAAAGTGGGGAGACTACAGGAACTACAATCTTTCCATCGACAGCAGCTATATCAGCGAGGATGAGGCGGCAGCGCTCATCGCGCATTACGTTGAAAGGAGAACCTACAGATGATGAAGGGAATGATAAACGGAAGCGATATGACAGCGGGCGCCAGAAGGCTCGGCGCAGCGGCGGCAGAACACAAGAAGCTGCTGGCTCTGCTCGGGGCAGGCCTGGCAGTGAGCGCAGCGACGGTCATAGCCCTTGACACCATGGTAAAGAAAGCAAGCGAAAGGAAGCGTTAAGATGACTGAGGAAAAGAAAACTTATTATATAACCACCCCGATCTATTATCCGAGCTCCAACCTGCACATCGGTCACACCTACTGTACGGTGATGGCAGACGCCATGGCCAGGTTCAAGCGCCTTTCGGGCTACGACGTGCATTTCCTCACGGGCACCGACGAGCACGGACAGAAGATCGAGACGCTGGCCGAGGCCAAGGGCGTATCGCCGCAGGCCTACGTGGACGAGATCGTGGAGGGAATCAAGAAGCTGTGGGCGACGATGGAGATTTCCTACGACGACTTTATCCGCACCACCGAGCCGCGTCACATCAAGAGAGTGCAGGCCATTTTCATGAAGATGTACGAAAACGGCGATATATACAAAGGCGAGTACGAGGGACTTTACTGCACACCGTGCGAATCCTTCTGGACCGAGAGCCAGCTCGTAAACGGCTGCTGCCCGGACTGCGGCCGCCCGGTGCAGGCCGCCAAGGAGGAAGCATATTTCTTCCGCCTTTCCAAGTATGCCGATAAGCTCTTGGAGCTGTTTGAGAAAAACCCGGACTTCCTGCAGCCGGAAAGCCGCCGCAACGAGATGGTGTCTTTCATCAAGCAGGGACTGGACGACCTGTGCATTTCGCGCTCGACCTTCGACTGGGGCATCCCGGTGCCGATCGACAAAAAGCACGTCATCTACGTCTGGCTCGACGCGCTGACTAACTACATCACGGCGCTGGGCTATCCGGACGAACCGGAATTATATAACAAATACTGGCCGGCCGACGTACATCTGGTCGGCAAGGAGATCGTCCGCTTCCATTCGATCATCTGGCCGGCCATGCTCATGAGCGCGGGTCTGCCGCTGCCGAAGCAGGTGCTTGGCCACGGCTGGCTGCTGCTGGGCGGCGAAAAGGTTTCCAAGTCCAAGGCGGCCAAGGCCGGCGACGTGGTAGACCCGGTCGTGCTGATCGACCGCTACGGCATCGACGCACTCAAATACTTTCTCCTGCGCGAGTACACCTTCGGGCAGGACGGCGTCTTCACCAACGAGGTGATGTTAAAGCGCATGAACTACGATCTGGCCAACGACCTGGGCAATCTCGTTTCCCGCACCGTTTCCATGATCGAGAAATACTGCGGCGGCACGGTGCCTAAGGCTGATACCAGCGACGAGATCGACGAGGATCTCAAGAAGATCGCCGTCGGCGCGGCTGCCAAAGTCGAAGAGCAGATGGACAAGTTTGCCTTCAACATGGCGCTGGAGGAGATCTGGATCCTCGTGCGCCGGGCCAACAAATATATCGACGAAAAGGCTCCGTGGGTGCTGGCCAAGGACGAGAGCAGAAAGGCCGAGCTCGATACGGTAATGCACAACCTGGCGGAAGCGATCAGGATCATCTCGATCCTCATCTATCCGTTCATGCACAGCACCAGCAAGGAGATCAGAAAGCAGCTGGGCCTCTGGTACGCCGATGTGGAGTGGAAGGACGCCTTCGTGTTTGAGATGATGGGCGGCGAGCAGGTCAAGAAGGGCCCGCAGCTGTTCCCGCGTCTGGACATAGAAAAGGAGCTCGCCGAGCTGGCGGCCGTGCATCAGCAGATGGAAGCGGCCAAGGAAGCGGAAAAAGCCGCATCCGCGCCGGCCGAGCCTGCCGGCGCTGAGCAGGGAAAGCCGGAAATAACCTACGAGGATTTTGACAAGATAGATTTTCGCGTCGGCAAGATCGTCAAGGCCGAGAAACACCCGCAGGCCGACAAGCTGCTGGTGTTCCAGGTGAAGATAGGTACAGAAACGCGCCAGATCATCAGCGGCGTGGCACAGTCCTACACGCCGGAGGAAATGCTCGGCCGCCAGGTGATCGTGGTCACGAACTTAAAGCCGCGCAAGCTGCGCGGCCTCGAATCACGGGGCATGCTGCTGTTTGCCGATAACGGCGAGCGCGTGGAAATCGTGACGACAGAAGCCCCGGACGGAAATGTGGTGAGCTAGCGATGCAGAGACTGTTCGATTCGCATGCGCATCTAAACAACGAGACGTACACGGCGGATGAGCGCGCAGCGCTCATCCGCGAGATAGAAAGCTCAGCCGTGACCCGCGTGATGGACATCGGCTTTGATCTGGCCAGCTCGCGGCTGGCCGCAGAGCACGCCGCGCGTCTTGCGTGGTGCTATGCGGCCGTGGGCGTGCATCCGCACGACGCCGATTCCATGAACGAGGATACGCTGGCGGAGATCCGCAGGCTGGCGGGGCTTGACAAGGTACAGGCGATCGGTGAGATCGGGCTCGATTTTCACTACGACAACAGCGACAGAGAGGCGCAAGTCTACTGGTTCCGCCGCCAGATACGGCTGGCGAACGAGCTCAGGCTGCCGATCGTGATCCATTCGCGCGAGGCTGACCAGCTAACGCTGGACATCCTCGTCGAGGAAGGCGCATTCTCCGAGGAACGCAAGAGCTGGTTTTTGCAGCGGCTTATTCCCGGCGGAAAGCCCGCAGGGGACGCGCGCGTGCTGCTGCACTGCTTCAGCGGCAGCCACGAACTGGGACAGCAGTATGTGAAGCTGGGGGCGACGCTGTCCGTCGCCGGGCCGGTGACGTATAAAAATAATCGCCGCACGGTGGAGATGGTGGCGGCGATACCGCTTGAATACCTGCTGGCGGAGACGGACGCTCCGTATCTGACGCCGGTGCCTTTCCGGGGCAGACCCAACAAGTCGCCTTATGTGGAGCACACGGTGCGCAAAATCGCAGAGATCAAGGGAATCTCATACGAGGAAGCGGCGGAGAGGACTTTTTGCAACGCAGAAGTGTTTTTCAACATTGATGAACATAAACAGCCGGACACAAATATCGGACATAAATAAAAAGAAAAATTTAGGAGGAAATCAAGAATGGCTACAAGAATCGGAAGGCTGGCGCTCTATTTCGGAACGCTGATGGCGGTGGAGACGCCGATCATGCTACATTTTCGCGGCAACATGAACGGCTTTGCCATCCTGTGGATGCTGCTGGGCGTGGTGATCCACTTTCTGGTCTTCGTCGGCATCGGCTCAATTGTGGGCGGCTTTCTCAACAGGTATTTCGAGCAGGAATACAATGCCATCCTGGAGGAATACAAGGTCGACAACGATGCGCAGAAGATGCTGCACAAGCTCAAGAACATGAAGCATAAGCCTAAGAGCGCGCTGATGCACAACGCCTATTATTTCACGCTTTCGACGGCTTACTATGAGCTGGGCGAGAAATACGCCGCTTTGAATGCACTCAACACGATCTATACCATCGACCCGAAGATGGCAGAGGCTGTCGAAAAACAGCGTAAGCTGGTCAATGCGCTTGACGAGGAAGAATAAGCTGATTTTATGCGCTGAACGCGCTGCTTCGACAGCTTTCGCTGCCGGCCCTGTGATAAGCTGGCGATATGAAGACGAGAAATGAAGCAGCGATAGAAAAGATAAGCAACGGCAGAAAAATCTGCGCAGCCGCCGCAGGCGCCAGCGGCGACGCCGCCGGCGCCTGCAGGCTGCCGGACGGCAGCCTGGCCTTCATCCTCTCTGACGGCATGGGTAAGGGGATGAAGGCGGCGGCCGAAAGCGGCGCTGCGGTCAGCAGGCTGCGCAAGCTCCTGAAGGCCGGTGTGCCGGTAGATGCGGCCATCAAGGCCGTCAACCGGGAACTGCTTAAGGCCAGCGGCAGCGACTACAGCTTTGCCACCCTGGATCTGGCCGTCATCGACAGAGAGAGCGGTCGGGCCAGATTTTACAAGCTGGGCGCGGCCCTTTCCTTCGTGATCCGCCGGGGACGCGTCAGGCGCATCGCCTCTCCTGCCCTGCCGGTGGGCATCGTGCCGTCTCTTGCCCTCACGCACGTTACGGCCGCCCTTGCTCCCGGAGACGTCATCGTCATGGTCTCAGACGGCGTAACGGAGGCTGACCGCAGCGACCTTAGCGCCCGCTGGCTGGAAGATTTTCTGCGTCTCCATGCCGCCTCCACTGGCCCCAGAGTGCTGGCCGGCCGCATTGTGGAGGAAGCCGCCGCCAGATACCGCGGCCGTGAGGCGGACGACCTGAGCGCAATGGTAATCATGATAAAATGTTAAAAGAGACGCTGCAAACGATAAAAAAATACGATTTGCTCACCAAGGACATGCACATCATCATCGGCCTTTCCGGAGGCCCTGATTCGGTGTGCCTTTTTGATGTGCTCTGTCGCCTGGCCGCGCAAAAGCCCGAGCTGGGGCTCAGGCTTTACGCGCTGCATGTCAACCACAAGCTGCGTCCCGGCGCGGCCGAGGAGGATCAGCGCTACGTTCAGGAGCTCTGCCAAAGCCGCGGCGTGCCGTGCGAGGTCGTGACAAGGGATTGCGGCGCGCTGGCTTCTGAGCTTGGCCTGAGCGCGGAGGAAGCCGGCCGCAAGATCAGATACGACGCTTTTTCGCAGGCGGCCGCCAAGCTGGCGGCCGCCGCGGGGATCGACAGGAGCAGGGTCGCCATCGCTCTGGCGCACAACGCCAACGACCAGTGCGAGACCATCCTCTTTCGCATCCTGCGCGGCACCGGCACCGACGGGCTGGCGGGCATGGCGCACAAGCGCTATGACAAGGAAGGCTTTGCCATCATCAGGCCGCTTCTCGATACCGGCCGCGAAGAAATAGAAGAATATTGCCGCGCGCGCAATTTATCGCCGCGGATAGACCATACTAACAGTGAGAACATCTACGCCCGCAACAAAATCCGCAACGAGCTGCTGCCGCTGCTGGCGGCGGACTACAACGCGGGTATCATGGAAGCTCTCACGCGCCTCGGCAGGGTAGCCTCCTGTGACCGGGACTTCCTGCACCGGGCGGCCTGCGCGTCCTTTGAGCAGGCGCTGCTCAAGCCGCCGGGCGCGGCGGCGGCCACGTCCGGTTTTGCCGCGCCGCCCGGCGGCCGGCCCGATCAGCAAGCCCGGCCGGCCGGCGGGCGGCAGGCCGCCCCGGAGCTGGTCTTTTCCACAGAAATATTAAAGACTCTCCACAAAGCCATCAGAACGCGCATCTATACTATGGCCTTAGAGAGGCTGGGAATAGAAGAGGGCGTGAGCTTTGTCCATCTTGAAGCCCTCGACGGACTGCTGTGGTCCGGCCGCGCATCCTGCGCGGCCGATGTCAGCGGCGGCCTGCGCGTGCGGCGCGAATATGACAGGCTGGTCTTTACCCGGCCGGCGCCGCCCGGCCGGCAGGTCGGCTGGCGGCTCAGACAGTTTGACCGCGCAGGCTTTGCTAAGTACCGCTACAACAGTGACGGCGGCCGCCTGTACGGCGCTTTCTGCGGTGTTGAGGCGGACAAGCTGGAAATCAGAAGCCGGCGCGCGGGAGACAGAATCGCCATCGTCAGCGGCGGCCGGATCGTCGCTAAGAAACTGCAGGACTTTTTCGTTGACGAGAAGCTTCCCCTCCGCTACCGCGACGAGGTGCAGCTTTTGGCTTACGGCAGCGACATCCTCTGGATCCTGCCCGACGAGCGTTACGAGCGCCGGCAGCTGCGCGAGAAAGGGCGCTTTTCTGCTTCCTTCCGCGCTTTGGAAGAGAGCGAAGGGCCGATAATTGTCCTTGAAAAATTGTGAAAAATGTGGTAAAATACTCTGGCTATTTGGGAGATGAACATAATCGACCATCAACGCGTCAATGTCAGAGCGCGTCTCAGAGAGCACGTCATAATACGTGCCGGAGCGCGTGCAGGTAAAATTCCCTCAAATTCATAAATAATGAGGCTTCAAGAATACAGAGGACAAAAATTTCTCCTCAAATCGAGTTGAAACGAGGGCGCAAGAATAAAAAGCAGGAATAAGCACGCTCCACAGGTTCGCGAAGCTGAATTTTTCTGTAATTGAGGGGAAATTTACAGCCTCACAAGCGGTGAAAGCGCGGAAATTTCCCTTTTTCGCCCTGCTCTTGCAGAATAGAGAATAAAATCTTGTCCTCTGCTCCCTTGGGCAGCAAAATTTCGTCGTTTTGAGGGGAAATTCCTGTCCGCCCGCCTGCTCGCGGACTGCCTGCCCGCCTGCTTGCCGCGGCAAACCGGCAAACCGCCGCCTGCCGTCCGGCGCACCAGCGCAGCAAACCGCCCGGAGTTGACGATATAAACACAGAAATCTTCTAAGGGGGCAAGACGTGAAAAAAAAATTGGGAAGAAACGTCAGCATTTATATATTCCTGTGTCTGGCCGTGCGGCCGG
>CALWNX010000082.1 GCA_944382925.1 uncultured Clostridia bacterium
GAGCCCATTATGCTGATCCGCTGTCTGCCCGGCTTTCACCGTCCCGGGTTCGCTGTGAGGGCTGCAATCAGCTTTACTTCTCCTTCAAAGGTTTTGCTATAGAATTTATATTGTGAGTTTAGCACCGGGGCTGACATTTGTCAACAGTTTTTTATCAGTAGCCGTAGACCTTTCTGTACCTGAGCATCATAAAGATGGCGATCACTGCGGCTGTGGTCTCTGCAAACGGCAACGCCCACCAGACGCCGTCTATGCCCATCAGCTCCGGCATGATCAGCAATGCGCCCGCCTCCAGGACAAAGGTCCTCAGCATGGAGATCAGGGCGGAAATCTTGCCGTTATTAAGCGCCGTAAAGAAGCCGGAAGCGAAGATGCTGGTGCCGGAAAAAAGCACGCTGATAGCGATGATGCGGAAGCCGTAGACCATCAGCTCAAGCAGCACCGGATCCTGTGAGGCGAAGATCAGCCCCAGCGTGCGGTTCAGCGCCTCGGCGACCACGAACATTACGACAGAGAACGCCGCCACGATCTTGATGGAAATCACAAACAGCTTTCTGATATTTTTATGATTCTGCGCGCCGTAGTTATAACTGATGACCGGCGCAATACCAGAAGCAAAGCCGAAAAATATCGCTACGAATATGAATTGCAGGTAAAGGATCGCGCTGATGGCCGCAACGCCTTTTTCACCGATCAGAGCCATCATCTGCAGATTGAACAGCGTCGTGGTGACGGCGCTGGCCAGGTTTGACACCATCTCCGAGGAACCGTTGCCGATGGATTTGAGCACCTCGGCTCCGTTCCAGCGCGGCTTTTCAAAGTGAATAACGCTGTTTTTATTGAAAAAGACCAAAAGAGGTACAGTGCCGGCTATCATCATACCGGCTACCGAAGCCAGTGCAGCCCCTGACACGCCCATTTCGAGCGGTCCGACGAGGATGATGTCCAGCACGATGTTAAGGAGGCCGGCGCAGATCGAAAGGCCCAGGCCAAGATGCGGCCTGTCGGCAGTCACCAGATAGCTCTGAAAGAGCACCTGCATGGCCCAGAAGGGGCCGCCCAGCACCATGATCGTGCCATATTCCACACAGTAAGGAAGCAGCTGTTCATCGGAGCCAAGCAGCATATATATCTGTTCATCAAAACAGAGAAACGCGGCAGCCAGTATGATGATAGCGGCCAGGTTCAAAAGCACGGTCAGGCTCATGAAGCTGTTAGCCTCATGCTTCTTCCCCTCGCCCAGCTTTTTGCCGATGATAGCGCTGCTGCCGGCCGCCAGCATAAAGGCAATGGCCATGCAGACGTTGAGCACCGGGTAGACGATATTGATCGCCGAAAGTCCCAGGCTGCCGACGAAGTTGGAAACGACGATACCGTCCACGATCGAATACATGGACACGAAAATCATCCTCACCATCGTCGGTACGGTGAAGGCCAGCATGCTGCGGATATTTATTTCTCTGTTATATATCGTATTGTCAGACATTTTTTCTCCTCTGTCCCAGTCTCTACGCACCATTATGCCTGTTTTGCCCGTAAATTTCAAGCAGGAAATTACTGCCCGTTCTCCAAATCATATTTTGCCTGCCCGCGCATATATTGTTCTAACGAATAAATAAGGAGCGTGTGTCTTGCAATGAAGGATTACATAGAAGAAAGAGTTTTGGAATTGGCGCGTTACATCATCGACACCAATTCAACGGTCAGAGCTGCTGCCAAAAAGTTTCGCGTCAGCAAATCCACAGTCCATAAAGATGTCACCGAAAGACTCCTTGAAATAAATCCCGGACTGGCCGCAGACGTCAAGGCGGTCCTGGAAAACAACAAGGCCGAACGCCACCTGCGCGGCGGCATGGCTACGAGGGAAAAGTACCAGCACGCGAAAGAAAAATAATTTTCAAAAGTTCCAAAACAAAAAGCACGATTATGGAGACATCCCTGCTTCCAAATCGTGCTTTTGTTTGTACTAAAAGCTTAGCTCAGCTCTTTATAATACAATTTACCATCTTTCAGCAAAAGATAAATATTGTCGTCCATCGTAGTAGCCCCAGCCATATCCAAAACGCTTCCTTCGCTGTTCAAACTTGAAATATCGTCCAGCTTGGTCATCTCGTATGAAGTTTTTTCCTCATCTTGTATGTCGTCTGTGTAATATGTGTCGCCATTATCAAATATAAATACAAGCTTATCGGATACCTGAATTATATCTTTCACTTCATCAGGAGTATGACCGTCAGGAAGGACAAAAGAAATTTCAAAATTGTCGCTGGTATCTATTATATCCGCTCCGGGCGCGCTTGAATATAATGCAGAAGTATCACCAGTTTTACTATAAATTGGTGCAGTAAGCTTATTACCTACATCAGACGGCGCTAATACGTTTTCTACGCTGCTTGCAATCGGACTGGATGTCATCATAGGCATTTGCCCTTGAGCTACACTTTCTGTATCTGCCCAGTACAAATCTCCGTTATCGGTGATTACATAAACGCAGTATCCATACATGTTGCTCTTCAGCGGAATAACTTTTGCGGCATTAAGCGGATTGTAGTCAGCCGTTTCATATCCCTCGACCGGATCTTGACCATAAAATTCAATTTCTCCGCTTCCATCCATGTCTTCATAGTCGTCTATGATATAACTTTTACCATCGTAATGAGCAATCTTATAAAAAGAACTAAGGCCGATCTCCGCTACAAAATCGTTTTCCGCATCGAAATCAATATCAGCAAAGCTTATACCATATTCATTAAATGGATACAGGCTGATTTTTCCGTCTTTAAAGCAGAAAATATTTTGCCCGATCTCCACATTATCAAAGTATAATATGCTGTCAGGAGCTGCGTTTAGGGAAACAAATTCTTTTAAAGTGCCGTAGTCTTCCGTATATACTTTATCATTGGCTACAAGCACAGGAAAAGTTCCGCCGTTATCGATGTGGGTAATGTTGCCCTGTATGGAGTTTATCAGTTCTAAATCCTCTTCATCATATAGGCCGTTTATCAATTTGATGTCTTCACTTTCAAACTCTCCGGCTGCCGCTTCTGTTCCATTTCCTGCGTCTTTAGATGAATCATCTGTTGGCTGGTCACTGCTTCCGCACCCTGCTACGGACAATGAAACCAGCAGCAAAGCAAGCACGATTATTAATTTTTTCATATACTTGTACCTCCTTTTTAAATTATAGCATCTTTTGGTTATCGGTGTTTTTCCTGCTTTTTATCGCAGCTTTAATATCATTAAATACCTGCTTGGTAATCGGGTATTTGTAGACCATGAAAGCACAGCCCAGCATGAGGATAGCCGGCAGCGCGCAGATGGCAAAGCTGACGCCCGCCAGCGCCCCGTCAGTCTGCACAGCCTGCGTCTCGTCGAAGCCCGCCAGCTGCAGAATAAAGCCCAGCAGCATCGTGGCCGTGCCCGAACAGATCGTCTCCATCACAGTCTGCAGAGAAACGATGATCCCCTCGCGCCGCTTCCCGTTCTTGTATTCGTCATACTCGCTGATGTCGTAAATCATGACCGGCATTAGCTGCCAGAAGGCGGAATTGCCGATCACAAACGCAAAAGTCAGCGCCACCATGCCCCAAAAGCCGCGCACGCCGATCAGCTCGCCGATCAGCAGACAGCCGGCAGAAGCGGTGAGCAGAAAGAAAATCAGGGCTTTACGCTTATCAAGCCATTTGCTGAGCGTCAGAATCGGCCTCAGCACGATTACGCCGGCAAGCGGAAAGGACAGCATCACCAGCGTGGTCGCCAGCGGGCTCAGCTGCAGGTTATATGTAAAGAAATACAGTCTGTCCGAGGAAAATATGCCGATGGCCGTAATGTGGCAGAGGCAGGCGCCAAGCACGAATTTTGTCGGCCGCAGCCGTAAAATATCAAGATAATCGCGGCAAAGCGCTTTAACGCCGGCGGCGCCGCCTGTTTGCGTCGCGATTTTTCTCCGCGGCAGGTCGCGGCTCCTTGCAGCAAGGATCGTCATCCACAGGGCGCAGAAGGTGATCAGGGCAACAATGACAGCCATCAGCTGCCAGGCGCGGGCCTGCGACATGCCCTGGCTCGCAAACCAGTCCACCAGCAGCGGCGGCACGCCCAGCGAAAGCGCGTTTCCGGTCAAGGTGATGCCGTATGTCAGGGTCCTCAGCTCCGTGCGCTCGCTGTATTCAGCGGTATAATCAGCTCCCAGCGCCAGCCACGGGCCGTAGAAGGTCGAAAACGAGCACCAGAACAATACGATCGCAAAGCCATAATAAATATTGCGCAGCACATCCGGCGCTTCAATTCTGGTAAAGCAGAGCACCATGGCAATGGCCAGCGGCAGCGAGGCGGCGATCAGGAAGGGCCGTCTTTTGCCAAAACGGCTTACGGTCCGATCCGAAAGAAAGCCGACCAGCGGATTCCACAGAGCGCTGATTATGCTGCCGGCCGCCACCAGCGTGCCGGCAGCAGCCGGATCGACGTGGGCGACGGTAGTGAGGAAAAACAGCATGTACGAGCCCATGAAGGTGTAATTGGCTCCGTCGGTTACGCCACCGCAGCCGTAGCCCAGCTTTTCTTTCAGTGTCAGCTTTGTCTGTCTCTCATCCGTCATTTTCTCTCTCGTTATACCTTTCGTCTGTTTTTGCCGGTCTGTTTTTTTCTTTCTACGATTGCAAAATCATGCGTGCTGCAATATAATTGAGCTATAACAAAAATGATTCCCCGAAGGAGGTTTGCAGTATGATCTATTTCAGAAGCGATTACAGTCTGGGCGCTCATCCCAAGGTAATGCAGGCTCTCATGGATACCAATATGGAGCACACGGACGGCTATGCCGAGGATAAGTTTTCCTTCGAGACAGCCGATATGATCCGCGAGATGATCGGCCGCCCTGACGCTCATATTCATTTCATGGTTGGCGGTACGCCTACCAATACGGTTACGATCGCCGCTGCTCTGCGGCCATACGAAGGCGTGATTTCTGCCGATTCCGGCCATATTTATGTACATGAGACCGGCTCTGTAGAGGCCACCGGCCACCGCGTCTTTGCCGCGCCGACCGCGGACGGCAAGCTGCGCCCGGCAGACATTGAAAAAGTCCTCCTGCATCACGAGGACGAGCATACTGTAATCCCCAAGATGGTCTACATAACGCAGCCAACGGAAAACGGCGGCATCTATACCAAGGCCGAGCTCCAGGCTCTGCATGACTGCTGCCGCGAGCACGATCTGTATCTTTATGCAGACGGCGCCCGCCTCGGTACGGCGCTCACCTGGCCGGGCAACGATGTGACGCTGAAGGACATGGCCCAGCTGACCGACGCCTTCTATATCGGCGGCACCAAGCTCGGCGCGCTCTTCGGCGAAGCGCTGATCATCTTCGACGACCGCATCAACGATCATTTCCGCTACATGATCAAGAGATCCTGCGCTCTGCTGGCCAAGGGGCGGCTAATCGCCATTCAGCTCAAGGCCCTGCTTGAAGGCGGCGAAGACTCGCTCTATTATCAGCTTGCCCGCCACGAAAATGAGCTGGCAACCAGACTGGCCGCCGGCGTACAGGAAAAGGGCTACAAGCTGTGGATCCCGCACCAGACCAACCAGGTCTTCGTGATCGTGCCTAACGACAAGATCGCCGAGCTGGAGAAGGATTTCTTCTTCTACACCTGGGCTCCGTATGACGAAACCAGCTCCGTCATCCGTCTGGTCATCGGCTGGGGCAGCACCGACGAAGACGTCGACGCTATTTTGGCCGCGCTGTAGCTTTCAGAGCGGCCATAGCGGCCTTTGAAGCCGCCTTTGGCGGCAGTAAAGTATCCGCCCGCTCAGCACTCCGACAATACGCGCAGCAGATCGCCGAAAATACCGTAGGCGGTCTGCTCGATTTCCGGCTCGTGCTCGACGATGGAGACGGTCTTCATCAGATCGGTGGTGATCGAAACGACCGAGGTCGTGCTGTTGACCGAGGCCAGCATATCGCCGGCGTCCACCTCTTCAGGACGGACGCTCGCCCTGATGCGGCCCTCGCCGTCGCGCCAGCCCCTGCATATCAGTTTTATAACCTTGCCCCTTTCGGCTGCGTTCTTGATGTCCGCAGCCGTTATATTTTCTATACCCTTGCGCTCGACCTGATCCGGCGTCAGCCCGGCGTCCATCAGCACGTTGAGAAGAGCGGTAATCTTGGCGGCGGCGTCATAGCCTTCTATATCCATGGCCGGGTCGGCCTCGATGAAGCCCATCGCTCTGCCGCGCTCCATGATGTCATCGTAGGCGGCGCCGCGAGCCAGCTCCTCAAGGATAAAATTGGTCGTGCTGTTGAGAATTCCCGAAACCGCGCTCACCTGCGCCAGCGGCAATGTTTTTTCACAGAGATTGAAGACCGGCGTGCCGTCCATGACGGTCGTTTCGTAGAAAAATCCGCAGCCGGCGCGCAGGGCCTGCTGCTGCAGATCTCTGAACTTCCAAGCGATCGGCCCCTTGTTGGCGGTGATCACGTGCTTGCCGCGGGCAAAGGCGGCTTCGATATGATCGATCGCCGGCCGGCCGCTGAGAATGTTGAGCGGCGTCATTTCGATCAGAACATCGTAATCTGCTGTTTTGACTATCTCCATGGTATCAAGCTCGCAGAGCAGCGCCTGATCGGTAAAGCGTCCGTGCTGCGCCAGATCCGCCAGCACAGCGTCAAGATCGATCGCCTTAGCTCCGGCGGCTGCTCCTGCTCCAGCCTCTCCGGCCTCTCCGGCCGCAGCAGAAGCGCCAGAAGCGGCCAGCAGATTGCCCTTGCTGGCGGTGGCGATGGCCGTCACCTGCACGTCCTTTCCGTAGCGCTCTTTTATCTCCCCGCGCTTTGAGGCGAGCAGGGCGGCAAAGGCCTGCCCGGCGTTGCCGAAGCCCAAAAGAGCCAGCCTGATTTTCTTGTTTTCATCCTTCATTTTTCATCTCCCTCGCTCTGCGATCTTTCCTCTCCCCACATTCTGGTGTGCTTATCGTATTTGCGTTTCATCTTTTCCATGAACGGGTCTTTAGCCAGCTCCTGCTCTCTGACTTTCTTCTCATAAGGCGTCAGCATGTCGACGTCTTTGATGTGCGCTCTGACGGGCTTGGGCACGACCAGCATATAGATGGCCGGTGAAACCAGCAGGCTGTCTACCACGATCCAGACGAGGGCTAAAAGCAGAACCTGCCCGCCCGAAAACGGCCCTCTGGCTTCCAACACAGCCAGGGCGGCGATGCCGATCACGAAGACGATCGTCGTCGCGTAGCATCTCTCCAGCAGATTGATGGCCCGGCTCAGCTCTTCGTCGAACCACTTGGTCTTGAGGCTTTTGACCAGATATTTGGCCCAGCGGAACTGGACGTTGGCCAGATAGACGCAGGCCTTGAAATCGTCGAAGGTGGCTCTTTGGCGCGGAATGATCTCCGGCCCGCCGGCTGTTTCCCCGTAAAAAATCTGCGCGCGGATCAGGGCGCCTTCGCCCATCACGCCGTAGCTAAGATCTTCGCCCTCTGCGCTGCTTTCGATCACCAGCAGGTCGCCGGCGCCAAGCATGAAGCTCTCGCTCCCTGCATTGATGACGGCATAGCCGCTGTGACAGTAGAGCGCGTGCGCTGCCCCGCTCCGTTCGTTCTCTTCAGAAGCGCGGCAGAGCGTGTTTTCTTTCTGCGGAAAGATCAAGTCCAGATAGCCTTCGCTGTCTTTTCTGACCGCCAGCTCGTAGACTACGGTGCGGCCGAAGACGGTCGTGGGCCAGTCGCCGTCGCATCTGTCCTGCTCAAGGGCTTTGAGCCTGGCTACGCGCTGATTTTCGTAGCTGAAGACGGCTTCGCCGTCGAGCACCATGAGCACGCGGTCGCAGCCTTCATCCTGCGGCAGGGCGGTTTCTTCCTGCTCCGCCGCCAGCAGCTTGAGATGCCAGAGAGTTTCGCCCGTTCCGTCAACCTGCGCGCGGGCGTTCTGCGCGCTGGCGTTCTGCTCGCGGGTGGAAGGGCCGCTGGCCAGCTCACTGATTCTGCCGCCGCTGAAGCTCTGCGTCTTGCAGCTTTCTTTTTTATGTAGAGTACATTTCATGTTACGTCCTCTTTGCTTTTGCTTTTTGTTTTCGGAATTGATCCGTTGTGTTTATTCTATCAAATATGCCGGCTTTGCGCAAGGTGGATGGCGGGCAGTGTTTTTCTTGTGCCGCGGGCGCTTTTATGCTATGATATTGCTAAGTATTGTTGCAATATGTTGCAATATGTTGCAATTTGTTGTGATTTGTAGAATTAGGGGGACTTTTATGTATAGAACAGACGGTTACAGGGTTTTTACCGATGATCCGATGTATGAGATCGCGGCTTATGTGATGGACAAGCGTTACGACGCCAGCAATTCCATCAAACAGTACATAGATTACACGCCGCTGCAGAAATATATAGCCAAGTGCAGAAAGGACGGCGTCAGCATCAGCCACATGAGCATCATCGTGGCAGCTTATCTGCGCGTGGCCTCGCAGAATCCATACCTCAACCGCTTTGTGATGAATAAACGTATCTACGCGCGCAACCATTTCTGCGTTTCCTTTGTAACGCTGGTGCCGGGTACCAGCCGCAGCACTGTCAACAAGGTCTACTTCAAGCTGGACGACGATATTTTCACCGTCAACCGCAAGCTAAACGAGGCTATCGAAAAGTGCAGTGCCAAGAACGGCGAGGCCGTCGAAACGGCCATGGACAGGCTGGCAAAAAAGCTGGTTCGTGTGCCCGGCCTGCTGACGGTGGCGGTTTCCGTCTTCAAGTTTCTCGATAAGCATTTTGCGCTGCCGTTCAGCGTCATCGACGCCAGTCCTTTTCACACCTCTCTTTTCATCACCAACCTTGCTTCGATCAGGACGGGCGCCATCTACCATCACCTCTACGAGTTCGGCACCACGGGCGTCTTTGTGGCCATGGGCCAGCTGACGAAGCAGATCGTGCTCAACGGCGAACGCGCCGAGGAAAAGCGGGTGATGGAGCTGGGCATCGTGCTCGACGAGAGGATCGCCGAGGGTCATTATTACGGACGCTGTTTCCGCGAGATAAGCAAATATTTCAAGGACCCTGCTCTGCTGGAGGAAAAGCCCGAAAGCGTGGTGGCTGATCCCGACATCAAGGCGAGGAAGCCAAAATTCATCGTATGGAGGTAGTTATATGGACAGGAAGGAACAGGCCGTTATGCTGCACAAGAACGGCTTCAACTGCGCGCAGGCCGTCGCGTGCTCGTTTTGTCATGTGATGGGCGCCGATCCGATCACCACTTTCAGGCTGGCTGAGCCGCTGGGCTACGGCATGGGGCAGATGGGCACCTGCGGGGCGGTTTCGGCCATGGCCCTGGTGACAGGCATGAAGATGAGCGACGGCAATCTCGATCAGCCGGGCACCAAAAAGGAATGCTACCGAATGATGAGCGAGCTGACCGCTGCTTTTGAGGAAAAGGTCGGTTCGATCGTCTGCCGCGAAATCAAGGGCGAGGACACAGGCACGCCGCTGCTCTCCTGCGACGACTGCATTGCGGAAGCGGCCGCACTGCTGGATAAATATCTGCTGGGGATAGAGTAGCGGCTGACAAAAATTAAAAATTAAGCTAAAAATGTCACGAAGTACTGCGAAAATCGTGACATTTTTTATTATAACATACTCCCCTAGGATAGGCAAGAAATCCCTCTGAAGTTGCGCGGCGGCGGGCATCGTGGTAGAATGTAGGCATATCACACAATTTGGAAGCAAAGGGGGATCACAATCTTGAACAATTCAGAGCACGACAAGGATAAACAGGTCCAGTATTACGCCGGCGGGCGTTTCAGCGATTCGGCGGAGGAAGCAGCGTCGGCGACGCAGGAGCGTGCGGCCGGCTATGGTTCTGCCAGCTATTCTGCGGCCGGCTATGCGCCAAGAAGACGTCGCCTGCCTGGCTGGGCCAAGGCGCTGATCATCATCGCGCTGGTGCTTTTGTGCATCATCCTGCTTACGGTCGGCTGCAACCGACTGATCGGCAACGTCATCGGCAGCGGCAGCAGCAGCGAGGTCGTTACCGATTTCGGCCACGACTACATCGGCACCATCTTTGTCCAGGGCACGATCGACGAAAGCAGCAGCGGTACCTATAATCACGCCTATCTGCTGAACGCCATCGACGCCATGATCGACGACGAAGACAACAAGGGCCTGATTCTCTATGTGAATACTCCGGGCGGTACGGTCTACGCCTCTGACGAGCTTTATCTGAAAATCATGGAATACAAAGAGCTCACCGGACGGCCCGTCTACTCCTCCATGCAGTCGCAGGCCACTTCCGGCGGCTACTATATTTCTGCCGCCAGCGATAAGATCATCGCCAACCGCAACTGCTGGACCGGCTCCATCGGCGTGACCATGGGCACCTTCGTCGACGTCAGCGAGCTGCTGGAAAAGCTGGGCATCAAGACGCAGACCATCACGGCCGGCGACAACAAGGCCATGGGCAGCACCACCGAAGAAATGAGCGATGAACAGAGCGCCATCTATCAGTCGCTGGTAGACGAAGCATACGAGCAGTTCGTCTCCATCGTTGCCGAGGGACGCGGCATGTCGGTCAACGAAGTCAAGAAACTGGCGGACGGGCGCATCTATTCGGCGCAGCAGGCGCTGGACAACGGCCTCATCGACCAGATCGGCACCTACGAGGAAGCCATCGCCGACATGGTCTACAGCTACGGCCTCACGGACTGCTATATAGAGAGCTTCCAGCCTGACCCGGTCAACACGCTTTCTTCGCTGCTTGGCCTTCTCAGCGATGAGCTGTCTTCCTCTGCGGCGACTGACGCCGAGACGATCGAAGAACTGATCGACATGAACGGAAGCTTCGAGCTCAGCTACATCTGCAATATCGAGAAATAAAGGCGGTACAAGGCGGTATGAGGCAGTATGCGGCGGTATGCTCCCCAATTCCCTCTTATGAGTCAAGATCGGGCGTATAAGGGAAGAGAGGACAAAATTTTCTCCTCTTTCGCCTTTTATTTCCGGGCTTAAGAATAAAGCAGGCTCGCTGGCGTACGTTGCAGCGGCGTTTTGTCTCACAAAGCCCGTGTTCTAAGGAGGTTGGCGGGAATGACTGCCGGGGAAATTCCCTTGCACGTGTCGCATCTGATAATATGAGGAGAAAATTTTGTCCTCTGTATTCTTAAGGCAGTGATTTTTATATCATCGAGGAAAATCCGCGCGCACCCGCCGCACCCGCTTCATCCGCGCGATCCCGCCGCCCGCCGCACCAGTCCGCGCGCGACAATTAAAAATATGCTGAATTTTAACGAACACACGCTTGAATTCTTGTATACAAAGTGTTAGACTACAACAGTCATAAGAATTTTATCATCTTCAAGGAGGTTAAAAAGTGCAGGAAGTTGTAGCAATCGTAGTGTTCCTGGTAGTGATCGTCGCGATTATGACGGAAAAAGTACACAGAACGGCTGCGGCGCTGGCGGGCTCTGTGTTGCTGCTGCTGACCGGCGTACT
>CALWNX010000083.1 GCA_944382925.1 uncultured Clostridia bacterium
CATACAGCCCGATGCCGTCACATTAAAGCCGTTTTTGCTTGAGATAGAGTAGGCTGCTTCCCTCATTCAACCTGCTCTGATCAGAAGATTCCCATGAACCTGCACACATGACATGCTCTAAACCAGCCCAAAAGGCCATGTGGAACTTTGTCTTTCACGAAAAAGAAAAGCCTCCGCATGTTCCGCTTTAAAGTACGCAAAAATACAGATCCATAACTTAAATTTACACAAAAGGCCGTATTTTTTCAAGATACATCTATCTTTTTCGTATTGAAAACAGAGCTTTCTCTTTCATCTGGAACTTATTTTTTCTTCTGGACGTTAATTTTTCATTTCACCAGGCTTTTTAATAGGCTTCTGCCCGGCAAATGACCGCTCCATTGCATAATCCTGTGCCGGCGCGGGCAAACTGCATAGATACAGGAGAGAAAACGAACGAGAAAGCATGAGGACGAGAAAAGAGAGGTAAGCGAAATCATGAAATACAGAACCGACCTGGCCATCGAAAATCAGGAAATGCTCCAAAGCGCGCAGCCCGCCGGCTACACCAGCGCAAGGCGCGAGGCGGGCGAAGACATCACGGTCAGCGAAATCTGCATCACCGGGGAGGAGGGCGAGCAGGCCTTCGGCAAGCCGCGGGGCACTTACGTGACCATCGAGGTGAAAGGTGTGCTGGAGCAGAAAGACGGCATCATCGAACGGGCGGCCGCCGCGCTGGCGGCAGAGCTAAAGAAGATGATCGCTTTTGACTATCACCTGAAGGCGCTGGTGGTGGGACTGGGCAACGAGAAGGTTACGCCTGACAGCCTGGGCCCGCACACGGTCGACAAGATAAAGATCACCAGCCATCTCTTTACCATGTTCGGCTGCGACGGCGACTGGGAAATGGCCAACGTCAGCGGCTTCAACCCCTCGGTGACCGGCGTCACCGGCCTGGAGACCGCCGACCTCATCAAGCAGGTCGTTTCACTGGCCAGACCCGACGTGACGATCATCATCGACTCGCTGGCCGCCCGCAACATGGAAAGGCTCAGCACCACCATTCAGCTCTGCGATACAGGCATCGAGCCGGGCGCCGGCATGGGCAACAGGCGCAAGGCGATCACCCGGGAAACGCTCGGCTGCCGCGTGATCTCCATCGGCGTGCCGACCGTTATCGATTCGCGCACCCTGATTCTGGAAGCCGCCGAAAGCATCTCCGCCTGGACGGAGCAGGAGGCAGAAAGTTATCTGGCCGGCCGCGACCTCGATATGATCGTCACCTCGACGGATATCGACGCCATCATCAGAGATTTTTCTGAAATAATTGCCAAAGCGATAAATATAACGCTTCATCCCGGCATATATTCTTAAAGTGGCATCAGCGACAAGGAGAAGATGAAAACATGAAAAAATTCATTGCCAGCGGGGCGATAATCGTATATATGATCAGTGCAGCGGCTTTTTGCCTGCTGCTGCCGGAAAAGACGCTCAAGGCTTCGGCCACTGATTTCGGCGTCATGTGCCTTAACACCGTCTATCCCTCGGCGGCCATCGAGCTGGCCGATTCGCGTGACAACGAGAACATGCCTCTGGGAGAAAGCGGGCAGCCTGAAGCTGCCGGCGGCGAAAAAGAAGACGGCGAAGAGGCGAAAGAAGAGGCGGATGAGCCGGTGGTGCTGGGAGACGACCCATTGGTGCTGATCGTACATACGCACGCCACCGAATCCTACCTGCCTGCATCGGGGAGCAACTACCATTCCAAGGGCGAGGAAAACACGGTGCGCGACGTCGGCAACGTGCTGGCATCTTCGCTGGAAGCAGAGGGCGTGGCCGTGGTGCACGACAAGACGCTGCACGACGACCCGTCGTACAACAATTCCTACGGCCGTTCCTACGAGACGATCCAGCGCCTGCTGGCAGAATACCCTTCGGTAGTCTGCGTCATCGACCTGCACCGCGACGCCTTTACTGCGGAAACGCCGGCCGCCACCGTCTCGGTCGAGGGCAAGACGTGCGCCAAATATTCGTACGTGGTGGGAAACCTCGCAGCTACATACAAGGACAATCTGGCTTTCATCAGCGCGCTCAACGAGACGGCGGCGGCCGATTACAGCGGCTATACCGGCAAGGTCATGGAACGCGGCTACCGCTATAACCAGGAGCTTTCTTCCAAATCGCTTCTTTTGGAGATCGGCTATAACCGCAACCAGATCGAGGAAGCGCGCAACGCGGCCGAGATCTTCGGCAAGATCCTGGCCGACACCCTCAAAAGCGAGCTTAAGGGGTAAACGAACAAAAGGACAAAAGGAGTTATCATGAAAACCTTCGCCAAATGCTGCCTTGTGGCAGCAATTTTTTTCTGCGCCGCCCTGGCGCTGATGACCGTCGACAGAAGCTGCGCCTTCACCTATGACGTAGGCGGCAGGATCAGTGTCGCCGCAGAAGTTTTCGTTGAAAAGCTGAGCGATTTACTTTAAAATATATAAGAAGAAAAAATTGTAAGTGAGGAAAAGATGACGGATAAGAATTATCAGCAATATATCAGAAACTTCAGCATTATCGCTCACATAGACCACTGCAAATCGACGCTGGCCGACCGCCTCATCGAAAAAACCGGTCTGGTGGCGCAGCGCGATATGAAGGAGCAGTTTCTTGACAATATGGAGCTCGAACGCGAGCGCGGCATCACCATCAAGCTGCAGACGACGAGACTTCACTATCACAGCCGCGACGGACACGATTATGAGCTCAATCTGATCGACACGCCGGGGCATGTGGACTTCAACTACGAGGTTTCGCGCAGTCTGGCGGCCTGCGAGGGAGCGATTCTGGTGGTGGACGCCACCCAGGGCGTGGAGGCACAGACGCTGGCCAACGTCTATCTGGCGCTGGACGAAAATCTGGAAATTCTGCCGGTCCTCAACAAGATCGATCTGCCTTCGGCCAGGCCCGAAGAAACCAAGCAGGAGATCGAAGAGGTGACCGGGCTTGATGCGGAAGACGCGCCGCTGATTTCCGCCAAGGAAGGCATCGGCATCGAAGAGCTTTTGGAACGCATCGTCAGCGACATTCCGGCTCCGTCCGGCGATCCGCACGGCAAGCTCAAGGCGCTGATCTTCGATTCCAAATACGACAACTACAAGGGCGTAGTTATCTATACGCGGGTATTTGACGGACAGGTGGCCAGGGGCGATGTGATCCGTCTGATGAACACCGGCAAAAAATACGAGGTCACCGAGGTCGGCATGTGCGTGCCGGGGCCGGTACCGACAGACAGGCTCCGGGCCGGTGAGGTGGGCTACATCTGCGGCAGCATCAAGCAGGTTTCCGACGCCAGAGTGGGCGACACCATCACGCTCGAAAGCGATCCGGCCGCCGAAATGCTGCCCGGCTACAAGAAAGCTCAGTCCATGGTCTACTGCGGCATCTATCCGGCCGAAGGCGAAAAGTACGAAAACGTCAAGGACGCCCTCGAAAAGCTGCAGGTCAACGACGCGGCCTTCAACTTTGAGCCCGAGACCTCGACCGCGCTGGGCTTCGGCTTCCGCTGCGGCTTCCTCGGCCTTCTGCACATGGAGATCATCGTCGAGCGTCTGGAAAGAGAATTCGGCCTGGCGGTCATCACCACCTCGCCGAGCGTTATCTACCGCGTGGTCAAGACCGACGGCACGGTAGAAATGATCCAGAACCCGACCAACCTGCCGCGCGAGCAGGAGATCAGCTACATCGAAGAACCGATGGTCAAGGCTGACATCATGATTCCCAAGGATTACGTGGGCGCGATCATGGAGCTCTGCCAGGACAGACGCGGCAAGATGCTGCACATGGAATACATCACCGAAACGCGCGTCAGCCTGCATTACGAAATGCCGCTCAACGAGGTCATCTATGATTTCTTTGACGCGCTCAAATCAAAGACGCGCGGCTACGGCTCGCTCGACTACGAATTTACGCATTACGAGCGTTCCAACGTGGTCAAGCTGGATATTCTCTTAAATAAGGAGCTGGTGGACGCCTTCTCCATGATCGTCCACGAATCCAAGGCCTATGCGCGCGGCCGCTTCGTCTGCGAAAAGCTCAAGGAGATCATCCCCATGCACCAGTTCGAGGTACCGATCCAGGCGGCCATCGGCCAGAAGGTCATCGCGCGGGAAACGGTCAAGGCCTACAGAAAGGACGTTATCGCCAAGTGCTACGGCGGCGATATTTCCCGCAAGAAAAAGCTTTTGGAGAAACAGAAGGAAGGCAAAAAGCGCATGCGGCAGTTCGGCACCGTGGAAGTGCCGCAGGAAGCTTTCACTGCCGTTTTGAAATACGACGAGAACAAATAGGCGCAAAGGAGGACAGGCATGGCAAGCCCGGCCGGAATCTACATACACATACCGTTTTGCCGCCATAAGTGCAATTACTGCGATTTCTTTTCCAAGCCCATCGACGAGGAATATGTGCGCAAGGCTTACACCCGCGCGCTGCTGAAGGAAATCGGCTTTTACGGCGCCAAGTACGGCAAGAATTTCGTCGCAGATTCGATCTTTTTCGGCGGCGGCACGCCGACGCTGATGGAGCCGGAGTTAATTGACAAGATCCTCGCTGCTGTGCGCAAGTCGTTTTTTATCGCCGCCGGCAGCGAGATCACGATGGAAGGAAATCCTGCGACGGTGACAGCCGAAAAGCTCCGCCGTTACCGCCAGAGCGGCGTCAACCGCCTGAGCATCGGCGCGCAGTCCTTCGACGACGAAATCCTCAGCAGTCTGGGGCGCGTGCACCGTGCCGCCGATATTACCAGGACCGTGGAGCTGGCCAGAGAGGCCGGCTTTGACAATATCAGCCTTGATCTGATGTTCGCCGTGCCGGGGCAGGATATGAACCAGTGGCTCGACAGCGTGAAAAAGGCGCTGGCCCTCAAACCGCAGCACATTTCCTTCTACAGCCTGGAGATCGAGCCGGCTACGGTTTTCGGCGACATGCTAGAGAGCGGCGCCCTGAAGGAAACTCCGGCCGAGGTGGACCGGGAGATGTACCACCGGGCTCTTGCGCTGCTGGACACGGCCGGTTTCGTTCACTATGAGATTTCCAGCGCGGCTCTGCCGGGACGCGAGTGCCGCCACAACCTCAAATACTGGGATCTTTCCGAGTACCTGGGGCTGGGCGCGGGCGCGTATTCCTTCATCCGCGACACCAGATACAACAATATAGACGATGTGGAGATGTATTTTCATACAATGTGGAGCCAGGACTCGGCTTCTTTGAGGCACTGCAACGATTCGCAGGCCTTTGCCTCTGATTGCGTCAGCTCGTGCAGCGTCAATTCCTATCGCGACAGCGTGACGGATTATGTGTTCACCGCTCTGCGCACCAGGCGCGGCGTGGTGTTTAAGGAGTTCAGCCATAAATTTAAAAATGAATTCTGGGATCTGTATTCCCAGCAGCAGGCGGAGTTTGAAAAGTTCGTCCGCGCCGGCTACGCGGAGTACGACGACAGGCGGCTGTCTCTGACGCGCAAAGGCATCGACATCGCCAGCCGTATCACGCGGCTTTTCATGTGAGCTTAAGGAGGAAATGAGATGGCACGATATATCATGGCTCTGGATCAGGGCACGACCAGCTCTCGCTGCATCCTTTACGACAAGCAGGGCAACATGGTCAGCGTGGCGCAGAAGGAATTCACGCAGATCTATCCGGCGGACGGCTGGGTGGAGCACGATGCGATGGAGATCTGGTCCACGCAGATGGGCGTGGCGCAGGAAGCGCTGCTGAAGGTCGGCTGCACGTACCGGGACATCGAGGCTATCGGCATCACCAACCAGCGGGAAACGACGATCGTCTGGGACAGGGAGACGGGCGAGCCGGTCTACAACGCGATCGTCTGGCAGTGCCGGCGCACGGCCGGACTTTGCGACAGCCTGATGACCGCAGGCTATGGTGAAATGATCCGCCGCAAGACAGGCCTTTTGATCGACGCCTATTTCAGCGGCACCAAGCTCAAATGGATCCTCGACAACGTGGACGGTGCGCGCCGCCGGGCCGAGGAGGGCAAGCTGCTCTTCGGCACAGTGGAGACCTGGCTGATCTGGAAGATGACGGGCGGCAGGGTGCACGTGACCGATTATTCCAACGCTTCGCGCACGATGATGTTCAATATAAATACGCTGGACTGGGACGATGAGATTCTCGCTCTGCTCGACATACCGCGGGCGATGCTGCCTGAGCCGGTGCCTTCGAGCGCCGTTTACGGCGAGACAGAGGTGACGATCTTCGGCGGGCCGATTCGCATCGCCGGAGCTGCCGGCGACCAGCAGGCGGCGCTCTTTGGCCAGACCTGTTTTGAAGCGGGCGACAGCAAGTGCACCTATGGCACGGGCAGTTTTCTGCTGATGAACACGGGCAGCAAGCCGGTCTTTTCGCAAAACGGGCTGGTGACGACGGTGGCCTGGGGGCTCGACGGCTCTGTCAGCTACGCGCTGGAAGGTTCCGTCTTCGTGTGCGGCGCGGCCGTGCAGTGGCTGCGCGATGAGCTCAACATCCTGCAAAGCTCCGCCGATTCACAGGCGATGGCCCTGTCGGTGCCTGATTCGTGCGGTCTCTATGTGGTGCCGGCCTTCGTGGGTCTGGGTGCGCCATACTGGGATCCTTATGCGCGCGGAGCCGTGCTGGGCATCACGCGGGGCGCCAATCGCAATCATCTGGTGCGGGCCACGCTCGAATCGCTGGCTTATCAGACCTGCGACCTCATCGAAGCCATGAGCGGCGATCTCGGCCGCGGCATCAGTTCCCTCAAGGTAGACGGCGGCGCCTGCGCCAACGATTTTCTCATGCAGTTCCAGGCCGACATCCTGGACTGCCGCGTCGAAAGACCGGTCTGCGTGGAAACCACTTCGCTGGGGGCGGCTTATCTGGCCGGCCTGGCGACCGGCTACTGGCAGAGCAAGGAAGATGTGATCGCCAACTGGCAACGCGACCGCGCCTTTGAGCCTGGGATGAGCCCGGAGCAGCGCGCGGAGCTGCTCAGAGGCTGGAAGAAAGCGGTCAGCCGCGTGCGCGACTGGTCGCGGTGATGCACGCGACTTTGCCGCGTGCGCGACTGGTCGCGGTGATGCGCGGCTTTGCCTCGTGCGTCTGATTTGGGCTATAGGGAGAATGTATTGGCAGGGATTCTCGCTAAAGATGAAAAATCAGGCGCGCAAGGGAACAGCGGACAAGGTTTTTTTCTCCACGCTTTGATTCTGCGGCTGCAGCGAAAACAGCGGACAAAGAATTGTTCTTTCGACGACGCTATAAGTAACTTTAAGAAAAAATCTGACAGAAGCCGAGCTGCTGACTGCAAGTTTGTCATGTAATAAAGCCTATTTTGCTGCTTTTTCTCTTTCTTGAGCGGCAAGCATCTGCGACCCGAGTGGTCGCCTTTTTCTTTAAAGACGCATTACACGAGAGTCGAGAAAAAAACTTTGTCCGCTGTTTTCGCAAAGGCGGCTTTATGAAGTCTTCGAGAAAAAAAGTCTGTCCTTCCTTACCCTCTCAACACATTTTGTCATGTAACCCTAACAAGGCCGGCCGCAAGGCCGACCGCGCTTCTTGGCCGAAGCGGCCGATCAGTTCCCCGACGGGCTACCGGGCCACCATTTACGGCATTTTTTCACAAAAAACACACAAAAAACTTTCTAAATACTGTTGACATCAGACGGTAGTAGTAGTATCTTATATATAGTGATTAGCACTCTACGCAAGTGAGTGCTAACAAAGGAGAAAAGTTATGGAACTTACAGAACGCAAACTGAAGATTTTACAGGCGATCATCAGCGATTACGTGAGAACCGCTGAGCCGGTGGGTTCCAGAACCATTTCCAAGAAATATGATCTGGGTATCAGTCCGGCGACCATAAGAAACGAAATGGCGGATCTGGAAGAGATGGGCTATCTGACCCACCCGCACACCTCCGCCGGCAGAGTGCCTTCGGACATGGCGTACCGGCTTTACGTCAACGCCCTGATGGAGAAGAAGGAGCTGTCCAGAGAGGAGAAGAGCATCATCTCGCAGCGGTTGCAGTCAAACGTACACGAGTTTGAAAAGACCATCGAGCACGCGGCTTCGCTGCTTTCCGAGATCACGAACCTCACTTCCTTCGCGCTCACGCCGACCAAGGAAGAGGACGCCCTGCGCTTTATCAATCTGCTGCCGGTCGACGAGAAGACGATCGTGCTGATGATCGTTTCCGAAAGCGGCAAGATTTCCAACACGGCGCTCACGATCAACGCTCCGTACAGCGAAGAAAATCTCCAGCTCCTGGCCAAGGCCATGACCTACAACTATAAGGGCAAGACCATCAGCGAGGCGCTGACCAATAATATAATAGAAAGCTTTGAAAGCGACATCGCGGCGATGAGCGGACTGGCACACGACATCATGCCGAACTTCATGCGCACGCTGGAGGATATGCTCAACGTCAACCTGTATATGGAGGGACTGTCCAACATCTTCGACATCCCGGAATACAACGATCTGCAGAAGGCCAAGAGCTTCATCGAGATGCTCAGCCAGAAGGATATTTTCACCAGGAAGCTGCTGGAGAGAGACGACGGCATCATCGTCACCATCGGCGCGGAGAACGCCGACGACATCATGAACGACTGCGCGCTCATCACAGCCAGCTACCACGTAGACGGCAAGCTGGTCGGCAAGATCGGCGTCATCGGCCCGACGAGGATGAAATACGGAGAGATCACCTCGGTCATCGAGTACATGACCGACAACCTGAGCGATACATTCAAGCTTGAAAGCGGAGGTAATGACAAAGATGAGTGAAGAAGCAAACAAAAAGGATGACGTCCTGCAGGAGGAAACTGCAGACGAGGCGCAGGCGCCGGAAAACGAACAGGCGCCGGAAAACGATCAGGCGCGCGAACAGGCGCAGGAGCCGGAAGGCGCAGACAAAGGCGGCGAAGCGGCCGGCGATGCGAATACGTCTGATGCAGCTGATGCGGCCGAGGCGGAGGAAGAAGCCCTCAACGCCAGATACCTGAGGCTGATGGCCGATTTCCAGAATTTCAAGCGCCGCACAGAAAAAGAAAAGAACGACATTTATGCGTTCGCCAATGAGAAGATCATCAGCGAACTGCTTAATGTAATAGATAACTTTGAAAGAGCGCTGGCCGCGGGCAACGCGGATGACAGCTTTTACAAGGGTATGGAAATGATCTTGAAGCAGCTCCAGGGGGTGCTTGACAAAGCGGGAGCCAGCGAGATCAAAGCGCTGGGCGAAGACTTCGACCCTAACTTCCACAGCGCTGTTATGACCGAGGATTCGACCGAGTACGAAAGCGGAAAAGTCACCGAGGTCCTGCAGAAGGGGTACATTTTGAACAATAAAGTGATAAGACCGGCAATGGTTAAGGTCGCAAATTAGGAGGGAAAGAAAATGGCAAAAGTAATAGGTATCGATTTAGGAACAACCAACTCGTGTGTCGCTGTGCTCGAAGGCGGCGAACCTACTGTTATAGCGAACGCTGAAGGTATGAGAACCACTCCTTCGGTAGTGGCTTTCAAGAAGGACGGAGAGAGACTGGTCGGCGAGACGGCCAAGAGACAGGCAGTCACCAACCCGGACAGAACTGTTTCCTCCATCAAGAGACACATGGGAGAAAACTATAAAGTGACCATCGACGGCAAGGATTACACGCCGCAGGATATTTCCGCGATGATCCTCACCAAGCTCAAAAATGACGCCGAAAGCTATCTGGGCGAGAAAGTCACCGAAGCGGTAATCACCGTACCGGCTTACTTCTCCGACGCGCAGAAGCAGGCCACCAAGGACGCCGGCAGAATCGCCGGACTGGACGTAAAGAGAATCATCAACGAGCCTACGGCCGCCTCGCTGGCCTACGGCCTCGACAAGGAAGAGGGCTCCCACAAGATCCTCGTCTATGACCTGGGCGGCGGTACCTTCGATGTATCCATCCTCGAGCTGGGCGACGGAGTATTCGAGGTGCTGGCCACCAACGGCGACACCCACCTGGGCGGCGACGATTTCGACGACGTGATCATGAACTATCTGGCTGACAACTTCGCCAAAGAAAACGGCGTAGATCTCAGAGCCGACAAGATGGCGCTGCAGAGACTCAAAGAAGCTGCAGAAAAAGCCAAGAAAGAGCTTTCCAGCTCGCAGACCACCAACATCAATCTGCCTTTCATCACCGTAACGGCTGACGGCCCGCTGCACATGAACGTGGATCTGACCAGAGCCAAATTCGATCAGCTCACCGAGCATCTGGTACAGAGAACGATCGAACCGATGAGAAAGGCCATGGCTGACGCCGGCGTTTCCAACGCCGATATTTCCAAGGTTATCCTCGTCGGCGGTTCCACCAGAATCCCGGCCGTACAGGAAGCCGTTAAGAAGGTTACCGGCAAGGATCCGTTCAAGGGCATCAACCCTGATGAGTGCGTAGCTATCGGCGCTGCCATTCAGGCCGGCGTACTGACGGGCGAGGTTCACGACGTGCTGCTGCTGGATGTAACTCCGCTGTCCCTGTCCATCGAGACACTGGGCGGAGTAGCCACCAAGCTGATCGAGAGAAACACCACGATCCCGACCAAGAAGAGCCAGATCTTCTCCACCGCCGCCGACAATCAGACGGCTGTTGACATCCACGTAATGCAGGGTGAAAGAGAGATGGCCGCCGGCAATACCACGCTGGGAAGATTCCAGCTCACCGGCATCGCCCCGGCGCCGCGCGGAATTCCGCAGATCGAGGTTACCTTCGACATCGACGCCAACGGCATCGTCAACGTCAGCGCCAAGGATATGGGCACCGGCAAGGAGCAGAGCATAACCATCACCTCATCCACCAACCTTTCCGAGGATGAGATCCAGAAGAAGGTAAAAGAGGCTGAGCAGTATGCCGCTGAGGATAAGAAGAGAAAGGAAGAGGTCGAGCTGAGAAACAGAGCCGAGTCCCTGATCTACGAAACCGAGAAATCCGTCAAGGAGCTGGGCGACAAGCTTTCCGAGCAGGAAAAGACCGAGATCAACGACGCCAAGGATCAGCTCCAGGCCGTGATGAACAACGGCACCGTCGATCAGATCAAGGAAAAGACCGAAGCTCTGACCGAGAAGTTCCACATCATTTCCACCAGACTGTACCAGCAGGCACAGCAGGGTGCGGCCGGTGCTGACGGCACGGGAGCAGCCGGTGCCGGTGCAGCAGGAGCAGGCGCTGCGGGCGCAGGCTTTGGCGGACAGGCGGGCGGCGCGCAGAGCGGTCCGGCCGATGACAACGTAGTAGACGCTGACTACGAGGTAGTGGACGACGACAACAAATAAGCGTCAATAATATAGAGAATTGCGGGTAAATATTTCCTGAATGGCGGCCCGCGGGCGGGCCGCCGAGGGAAATATTTCCTTGTGTTTTAAGAGGTTATAGATTATGGCAGAGAAACGTGATTATTATGAAGTGCTTGGCTTGAAAAAAGGGGCCAGCGAGGATGAGATCAAAAAGGCTTTCCGCAAGATGGCCATGAAGTATCATCCGGACAGAAATCCCGGCGACAAGACAGCGGAAGAAAAGTTCAAGGAAGTCAACGAGGCATACAGCGTGCTGTCCGATCCTGACAAGAAGAGCAAGTACGACAGATTCGGCCATGCAGGTGTAGATCCAAACGGGGCTGGCTTTGGCGGCGGCGGTTTTGGCGGATTTGGCGGCGGCGCAGGCTTTAGCGGCTTTGAGGACATCTTCGATATGTTCGGCGGCATGTTCGGCGGCGGCTTTGGCGGCGGCGCCCGGCAGCAGCGTCAGGCCAATCAGCCGCGCAAGGGCAGAGATCTGCAGAAGGCGATCACTATTTCCTTTGAGGAAGCTGCCTTTGGAACGAAAAAGACCATCGAGGTCAATAAATACGTACAATGCCCGACCTGCAAGGGCGAAGGCACCAAGCCGGGCACGAGCAAGAAGACCTGTCCTAAATGCGGTGGCAGCGGACAGGTAACGCAGGCGCAGAAAACGCCTTTCGGCCAGTTCCAGAGCGTGACCACCTGCGACCAGTGCGGCGGCAGCGGCAAGATCATCGAGGAGCCATGTCCTGATTGCAAGGGCAGCGGCCGCATCAGAAAGACCATCAAGCTTTCGGTCGAGATTCCTGCCGGCGTGGACAACGAGAGCGTGATCCCGATCAGAGGCCAGGGCGAGCCGGGGTACAACGGCGGACCGGCCGGAGATCTTTATCTCGTGATTTCCGTGCGTCCGCACAAGCTGTTCAGCCGTCAGGGCGACGACCTGTATCTGGAAATGCCGATCAGCTTCGATCAGGCAGCGCTGGGAGCAGAGCTGGTAGTGCCGACGCTGGACGGCAAGGTCTCCTACAAGATTCCGGCCGGCACGCAGCCGGGCACGGTATTCAGGCTGCGCGACAAGGGCGTCAAACGGCTGCGGCGCGATTCGCGGGGCGATCTTTACGTCAAGGTCAACCTGGAGGTGCCGACCAAGTTAAACGGCAAGCAGAAAAAGGCCATCTCCGAGATGAGCAAGACTCTCACCGAGGATTGCTACCAGAAAAAGGGCAGCTTCGCCGAAAAGCTGAAGGAAATGTTCAAATAAAAGGAAAGCAAAAGGGCTTTGAGACACTCGTCTTGCGGCCCTTTTTTCGTGCCGTCGCGCCGCCAGCGCCTGACGGCCGTGGTCGCTCGCCCGACCGCCGCGATTCCCCCTAAGGGGGCAAGATCAGGCTTTCAAGGGAAGAGAGGACAAAATTTTCTCCTCTCCTTGCCGGAACTGACTTGCGTAAGGGAATTGCCGGTGAATTGCCGGGCTGCCCTGTCTCTCAAGACAGCCGAAAAACCGGGCGGCAAGAAGAAAATCTTTGTACGAGCAGGCCCTTTCCATCGTGCTTTCTTCCTGGGCACCGAAATAAAAGACATTAGAGAATAATTTCTTGTCCTCTCTTCCCTTGAGGCGGCGAGCTTGATCAAGAAGAGGAGAAATTTTTGTCCTGCGGGGATGAAGCATTCCGCGCCTCGATGAAGCATTCCGCGCCTCTGCTCCTTACAACGCACGGGCAAGGTTGTGAAGTTTTTATTTATATTGCGCTGCCGCCAGCTTTCCTTTATAATAAGCTAACCGCATTTATCTTGCATGGCAAGGAGGAGATATGAAAAACAAAGTGATGACTGCACAGGAAGCAGTAAAAAACATCGGCGATGGCGCGACCATCATGGTAGGCGGCTTCATGGCCTGCGGAACGCCGGAGCACCTTATCGACGCACTGGTGGAGAAGAACGTCAGAAATCTGACTATAATCTGCAACGACGCCGGTCTGCCGGGCAAGGGCGTAGGCAAGCTTCTGGGCAACGGCCAGATCAAAAAGCTGATCGCCACACACGTAGGCCTCAACCCGGAGGTGGCGCAGCGCATGAACACCGATGTGGAAGAGGACAAGCTCGAATGTCAGCTCATTCCGCAGGGCACGTTTGCCGAAAGGATTCGTTCCGGCGGAGCAGGACTGGGCGGTTTTCTGACGCCGACAGGGGTAGGCACCATCGTGGCAGAAGGCAAGCAGGTGATCAACCTTCACGGCAGAGACTATCTGCTCGAGGAACCGCTGCGTGCGGAGTTTGCCCTGGTCAGAGCTTCGGTGTGCGACGAATTCGGCAATATCCTCTACAACGGCACGACCCAGAATTTCAACCCAATGATGGCCATGGCCGCCGACTACGTTATCGTCGGCACTTATGAGATCGTGCATACAGGTACGCTCGATCCTAATCAGGTCAAGACATCAGGTATCTTTGTCGATGCGGTAGTAGGAGGTGAAAAGACATGGTAGATCTGAAGGAAAGAATAGCCAGAAGAGTGGCCAGAGAGCTCAACGACGGCGATGTAGTGAACCTGGGCATCGGCCTGCCTACTATGGTAGCAGAGTGTTTGCCTGAGGGTGTGGACATCATTTTGCAGTCGGAAAACGGCATCATGGGTATGGGCAGCACGCCTATCATACCGGATGAAGACGTAGTCAACGCCGGCGCGCAGTACGTTTCCATCCTGCCGGGAGGACAGTATTTTGACAGCGCGACTTCCTTCGCGATCATCCGCGGCGGACATGTGGACGCTACTGTGCTGGGAGCCCTGGAGGTGGATCGTCACGGCAACATCGCCAACTGGATCATTCCGGGCAAGATGGTGCCGGGCATGGGCGGAGCCATGGATCTGGTCGTAGGCGCTAAAAAGGTGATCGTAGCCATGCTGCAC
>CALWNX010000084.1 GCA_944382925.1 uncultured Clostridia bacterium
GATGTTGGCTTTTTGCCTGCCGGATACAGAAACAGACAACGTTTTTTCAAAAAACTGTTGTCTGAAATCACATGAAACTTTCAAAAAGCCAACATCCATCCCCGTACGGCTATAAAATGTATGAAAACGGGAAAAATGTTGGCTTTTTGCGCTACTGAAGTCAAAACAGACAACACTGGCGGCCAATGCCATTTCGCCCGTATGTGGTCAAAACAGCCGATGTTGTATTTTTTAGAGAAAGCCGCACTGGTTACAACATTTTGGTTGTAATTATGGCAGAAATGTGCAAGACATTACAACATTGCGCCCACGGCACTCTCAAAAACGGCCTAGCTGACGCTCAATTGTTGTAGTTTTTTTGTTTCTTCAAAAAAACTACAACATTCACCATTAAACGAAGAGAAAGCCAGCCCCAGATAAATTCACAAATGAAGTTGTCTAGGGGTTTGTCTACAGTCTGACAACAGTTTTGCAAAAAAACTGTTGTCCAAAATCACATAGAGCTTTCAAAAAGCCAAAACAGGCAACACTGGCCGCAGCGTGGTTTGCGCGCCGCAGCCCGCCTGCCGGCCTTGCCCGCCGCGGCCCGCTACAGCTGGCGGATGAGGTCGACCATTTCCAGCGCACCAAGAGCGCAGTCGTAGCCCTTGTTGCCGGCCTTGGTGCCGGCGCGCTCGATGGCCTGCTCGATATTGTCGGTGGTGAGCACGCCGAACATCACCGGCACGCCGCTTTCGAGGGAAACGGCGGCGATTCCCTTGGATACTTCGTTGCAGACGTAGTCATAGTGACTGGTGGTGCCGCGGATGACGGCGCCGAGGCAGATGACAGCGTCATATTTGCCGCTTTTGGCCATTTTGGCAGCGATGAGCGGAATCTCAAAGGCGCCCGGCACCCAGGCGAGGCTGATGTTTTCCTCCGGCACGTCGTGGCGCAGGAGGCCGTCCATGGCTCCGCTGAGCAGCTTTGAGGTGATGAATTCGTTGAAACGGGCGGCAACGATGCCGACCTTGATGTCGCTGGCGGTCAGATTTCCGGAAAATGTTTTCATTTCTTTTTCTCCCTTCCTTGTTTAAATCAGATCTTTTTCGCTTTTTTAATATTTGAGCAGGTGACCCATGCGGTCCTGCTTTGTTTTCAGATAGAACAGATCGTGGGCGTTGGCGCTCATCTGGATCGGTACGCGCTCGCTGATTTCCAGGCCGAACTCGGCCAGCTGATAGATCTTGTCCGGGTTGTTGGTCAGAAGACGCATGCTCCTGACGCCCAGCTCGCGCAGGATCTGCGCGCCGATGTAGTATTCGCGCTCGTCGCCGGCAAAGCCGAGAGCGATGTTGGCTTCCAGCGTGTCCATGCCCTGCTCCTGCAGCTCGTAGGCTCTGAGCTTGTTGATGAGACCGATGCCGCGGCCCTCCTGGCGCATGTAGAGCAGGATCCCGCGTCCTTCATTTTCGATCTGAGTCATGGCGGCGGCAAACTGCTGGCCGCAGTCGCAGCGCAGCGAGCCGAAGGTATCGCCGGTGAGACATTCGGAGTGTACACGGCAGAGCACGTCCTGTCCGTCGCCGATCTCACCCTTGACGAGGGCGACGTGATGCTCGCCGTTGAGCTTGTTGACGAAGCCGTAAGCGCGGAAATCGCCGTATTTGGTAGGCAGGCTCACAGAGGCGACCTGCTCGACCAGCTTTTCGTGGCATTTGCGGTAGCTCTGCAAATCCTTGATGGTGATGAATTTTATGTTATATTTTTCCGCCAGCTCAAGAAGCTCCGGCGTGCGCATCATGGTGCCGTCCTCGCGCATGATCTCGCAGCACAGACCGCACTCCTTGAGGCCGGCCAGGCGGCAGAGATCCACCGTCGCTTCGGTGTGACCGTTGCGCTCCAGGACGCCGTTTTTTCTGGCCAGCAGCGGGAACATATGCCCTGGACGGCGAAAATCCTCCGGCCTTGAGTCTTCCGCGACGCAGGCCAGGGCGGTGACAGAGCGCTCGGCGGCCGAAATGCCGGTCGTGGTCGAAACGTGGTCGATGGAGACGGTGAAGGCCGTCTCGTGGTTGTCGGTGTTAAAGGAGACCATCTGCGGAATCTTCAGCTTTTCCACGTATGCGGCCGACATCGGCATGCAGATCAGCCCTTTGCCGTGGGTAGCCATGAAGTTGATGTTGGCGGTGGTGGCAAACTGCGCCGCGCAGATGAAATCGCCTTCGTTTTCGCGCTCGGGATCGTCGGTGACGAGGATGATCCTGCCCGCCTTGAGCTCTGCAAGCGCTTCTTCTATCGTACTGAATCCTTTCATGTTCAGTCCTCCTTATCCTTTAAAAACTTTTATCAAAATCCGTGCCTGAGCAGGAATTCCTTCGTGATGGAGCCGGCTTCATGTTCTGCCTGCCCGGCTCGTCCTGCCGGCGCTGCCTGCCCGGCTGCCTCCGCACCGGCGGGACTCTGCAGGCCGAGCAGCTTTTCTACGTACTTACCGATGATGTCGGTCTCGATGTTGACGCTGTCACCGGCCTTGCGCTCCTGCAGAACGGTTTCGCTCACGGTGTGAGGAATGGCGGAGATGGAAAAGGTCCCGCTGCCAACCCTGGCTACCGTGAGGCTGACGCCGTCGAGAGCGACCGAGCCTTTTTCGACGATATAGCGCATGACGGCGGGAGCGGCGGCGACAGTGTACCAGATCGCCGTGTCATCGCGTCGCTTTTCTGTGATCCTGCCCACGCCGTCGACGTGGCCGGAAACAATGTGGCCGCCGAAACGGCCGCCGGCCTGCATGGCGCGTTCGAGGTTGACATGGCTGCCGACCGCCAGCGTGGCCAGGGCAGAGCGGTTGAGGGTTTCGTGCATCACGTCGGCATAGAAGCGGCCGCTTCCGTTTCTGGTTACCGTCAGACAGATGCCGTTGACGGCGATGCTGTCGCCCGTCTTGGTGCCGTCAAGCACCTTGCCGGCTCTGATGGTGAGAATCGCCGAGTTAGCGCCGTGCGTTATCTTTTCAACCGTGCCGATTTCTTCAACTATGCCGGTAAACATTTTCCATCACCTTGCTTTCTATGAGAAAATCGTCGCCCAGCCGGATGAGGCGGCTTGCCGACAGCATAAAAGCTTTATCGGGAAGGTCTGCGCCCAGGCCGCCGACAGGTGTTTTGGCGCTTTGGCCGCCGAAGATTTTCGGCGCTATGTACACGTAGGCCTTGCTGACGAGGCCGCCGGCGAGCATCGACCAGTTGAGGGCGGCGCCTCCTTCCAGAAGGATGCTGTCGATTCTGTCTTCGCCGCCGGCCAGCTTTTTCATCAGCTCCTTAAGATCAATGCACGCACCGGCCGCGCCAACCATTCCGGCCGCTCCGCCCGTTCCGGCCGTTCCAGCCGTTCCGGCCGCGCCCGGCACCGTTACAAGACGGCAGCCCGCCTCTTCGTAAGGCCGGCGGCGGCTCTCCTCCTCGCAGGCGGTGGCGATGATCGTCGGCGTCCTGTGCGCCGTGGTCACTACCTGGGCGTGCAGAGGCGTGCGCAGGTTCGTATCGCAGATGATGCGGATCGGATCGCGCGCGTCCGCCTGCTGCGGCAGACGGCAGGTGAGGAGCGGATCGTCGGTCAGCACGGTGCCTACGCCTACCATGATGCCCCGGTAGCGGCGGCGCAGAGTGTGGACATGGGCGCGCGCATCCTCGCCAGTAATCCAGCGGGACGCTCCGCTGTAGGTGGCGATCTTACCGTCCATGGTCATCGCGTATTTCATGGCCACGAAGGGCAGACCGCTGCGGATATAGTGAAAGAACACTTCGTTGAGCTCAAGCGCCTCCTCCTCGCAGACGTGCTCCGTGACCTCGATGCCGTGGCTGCGCAGGAGCGCCAGCCCCTTGCCCGCGACCAGCGGATTGGGATCGCCGGAAGCTACGACGACGCGGCTGATGCCGGCGGCGATGATGGCCTCCGTGCAGGGCGGCTGCTTGCCGTAATGGCAGCAGGGCTCCAGCGTGACGTACATGGTGGCGCCCCGCGGGTCGCTGCCGCAGTTTTTCAGGGCGTTGCGTTCCGCGTGCAGCTGGCCGTATCTTTCGTGCCAGCCTTCGCCGATGATGCGGCCGTCTCTGACGATGACCGCGCCGACCATGGGATTGGGCGCGGTGCCGTAAAGACCGCGGGCCGCCAGCGCCAGCGCGCGCTGCATGTATTCTTCGTCCTTTGTCAGGTTCTTCATATCGTTTTCCTCCGATCTGTTCTGTGCAAAGGGAGCATGGGACAAAATGTGTTGATGAGGGAGCACAGGTTTTTCCGCGAAGGCTTCAAAAAGCTGCTTTTGCGAAAACCGCGGACAAGATTTTTTTCTCCGCTATTTCGCAATGCGCCTCTGAAGAAAAAAGTGACCGCCCGGACCGCGGCTGCTTGCGGCTCTAAGCAGAGAAAAGCGCTGAAAAGGCCTTTTTCCATGATGAACTTGCAGTCAACGGCTTAGCTCCTGTCAGATTTTTTTCTCGAATTGCCTTATTATGCCGTCGAAAGAACAATTCTCTGTCCTCTCTTTTCTCCACACCCGCAAAATCAAAGTGCGGAGAAAAAAATCTTGTCCGCTGTTTTCTTGTCGCCTGAACTTGAACACTTTGAGGGAATCAATCACTTTGCGGGAATCCCTGCCGGCCGCAATAAAAAAGCCCCGGCTCTTAATTTCCGGGGCTCAAAATACAAATTGCGCCTGCAGGCAGTTTTAATGTCAAAATAAACGCTCGCCTGCGCGCTCTGTAATCTTCTCCCATCCAGACTATACTGTCGGTTTTGGAATCTCACCAAATCCTGACCCGCACCTATTGTATTGCAGGTCCTGCGCCTTCCGGCGCTCGCGGACTTTACCGCCGATCGGGAATTTCACCCTGCCCCGAAGATTTCATGTTATGCACTTACGGTAGAAAGTATATACCTCGTTTTTGCAAAAGTCAAGCCCGGGGCGGCATAATTGTGGCGGCGGGCGAATATATTGCTTGCAGGGAGGTACGAAAGATGATAAGCACAGACAAGCTGAAAAACAAAGAGGTCATCAACATCGGCGACGGCAAGAGCCTTGGTTTCGTCTGCGATATAGAGGTGGATCTGGATAAGGGAGTGATAGGCGGCATTGTCATTCCGGCCGGCAAAGGCTTTCTGGGGTTCTTTGCCAAGAAAGAAGGCGATATGGTCGTAAAATGGGACAAGGTGCGCACGGTCGGAGACGACGTGATCCTGGTCGATCTGGGACCGTTTTCGTCCTGAGGGAAACTGCGGCCGGGACGTTTTCTGCCTGACACTTGCCAGCTTTGCGCCTTCTGTAGTATAATAGCCGTATCATGGGAACGGCCGCCTGCGCGGCGCAGGACCCGGACAGGAGGAAAAAACATGAAGTGTCCATACTGCGACAATCCTGATACCAAGGTCATAGATTCACGGCCGACCGAGGACGGACATGCTATCCGCCGGCGGCGCGGCTGCGACAAGTGCGGCCGCCGCTTCACCACCTACGAGAAGGTGGAGGAGACCATCATGATGGTAGTCAAAAAAGACGGCCGCCGGGAAGCCTTCGACAGAGGCAAGGTCTTGAACGGCATCATCAAGGCCTGCGAGAAGCGCCCCGTTTCCATGGCCGACATGGAGGCCATGGTCGACCAGATCGAACGCGCGCTGAGCAACTCGATGGAAAAAGAAGTAGAGAGCTATTACATCGGCGAGCTGATCATGAACCAGCTCAAGGACATCGACGAGGTGGCCTATGTGCGCTTTGCTTCCGTCTACAGGCAGTTTACGGACGTCAATACCTTTATCAAGGAAATCGAAAAGCTGATCGGGCCGAAAAAGAAGGGCAGAAAGTCGGGACAGAGCCGTACGCAGGGAGGAGAGCATGAGCAATAAAGAAGTTTTCCAGATTGCCATCGACGGTCCCAGCGGAGCCGGCAAATCGACCGTCGCCAAGGCGGTGGCCAGGAGACTGGGCATCGAATATATAGATACCGGCGCCATGTACAGGGCGCTGGGGCTCAAGCTGCTTGAGCGCGGCGTGGCCATGGATGATGAAGAGGCTGTGAGAAGGGTTCTGGCGGAAACGGAGATCGATTTTCGCGCCGGCAGCATTTTTCTGGACGGACAGGCAGTGGAGCATCTGATCAGGACGCCGGAGGTTTCGATGGCGGCTTCGGCCTGCTCGGCTCTGCCGTTCGTGCGCGAAAAGCTGGTCGCTCTGCAGCAGCAGCTGGGGGCCAGAAAGAGCGTCGTCATGGACGGGCGCGATATTTGCGCCGTCGTTTTCCCCGGCGCCCGCTTCAAGTATTTCATCACTGCGTCCGATGAAGAAAGAGCCAGAAGGCGTTACCTTGAGCTGCTGGAAAAGGGCGAGCAGACCACCTTCGAAGAGGTGCTGGCGGCCATCAGAGCCAGGGACCACAACGATATGACCAGAGCAGCCAGCCCGCTGGTCAGGGCGGCCGACGCCGAGGAGATCGACACCACCGGCATGAGCATCGATCAGGTGACAGACTACATCTGCGCTCAGGTCTGCGGCCGCTGATTTGGACAATTGACCGGGACAACCAGGGCAGTCGGGACAACCGGGACAAATGATTTTTAAAACGCATGAAAAGACCTCCGCCCGGAGAAAATAAGAGCGGAGGTTTTTGTATGGATAAAGATGACAGACCCGCGGCCGCGCCGCAGGCGCGGCCGCAGACTTTCCGCGGAGGGCGGCTTTTGGTGATCGCGGCGGCCTTTGCGCTGGTCATGCTGCTTTTGGCGGGCCGGCTGTTTTATCTGCAGGTGCTTTGCCACGAGGAGCTGGCGGCGGCGGCCGCCTCGCAGCAGGAGATAGCGATCGAAGGGCTTGATACCAGAGGCATGATCCTCGACCGCAACCTGCAGCCGCTGACGGGCGGCACGGATCAGTATTATTATATCGTCAGCAAGAAGAAGGAGGACGCGGCCTTTGCCCATCTGATGGAGGAGCTTGAGGGGCGGCAGGTCGCCCGGGATTCGGCGTCGTACCACGTGTACAGGACGGAAAAGTACGACAGCGATGCCAACGAGATCCTGCAGGAAAGATACGGCGCGTATGTATTTCGCACGCAGGCCCGCTATGCCGATGATCAGCTGGCCTGTCATCTGATCGGCTATCTCAACGAGGACGAGCAGAAAGGCGTTTCCGGTCTGGAGCTCATTCATCAGGACGAGCTGGCCGCAGACGGCGATGTGCTTACGGTGCTGGCTGACGGGGCCGGCAACATCATCAGCGGCCGCGCGCCGGCGGTCAGGTCGGGGACGGAAAAGACCAGGACTATGGAAAGCCGGACGGTGGTGACTTCGATCGACCGGCGGCTGCAGTATGTATGCGAAAAAGCGCTTTCCGCGGCCGGGGAAAGCGGGGCGGCAGTGGTCATGGATGTCGATAGCGGCGAAATCCTGGCCTGGGCCTCTACGCCCAAATTCGATCCCCGCAGCATCGAAGACTATCTCGACGACGGCGATTGCCTGCTCGACAAGGTGAGTCAGGGGACGTACGCGCCCGGCTCCGTGTTCAAGCTCGTGACCGCTATCGCCGCTCTCGAAAGCGGCGTCTGCGACGAAGAGCAGGAATTTACCTGTGAGGGCGAGGTCGTGGTGGCCGGCGTGCCGGTAAAATGCACGGCGGCGGCGCAAGGTCACGGCCGGCTCGACATGGGAGAGGCGCTGGCGGTTTCCTGCAACTGCTATTTCGCGCAGCTGGGCGAGCTGACCGGCTGCGAGGAGATCGTGCGGACAGCGCGCCGGCTGGGACTGGGCGAGAAGGTGCTTGCGGACTATCCGCAGGAGGAAGCCGGCTATATTCCCGCTGAGGAGGAGGTCGGCCCCTGGGATACGACCAACATTTCCATCGGCCAGGGCGACATCCTGGTCACGCCGCTGCAGATCGTACGCCTGACGGCGGTGCTGGCGGCGGGCGGCCTTGATGTTAAGGCCACGCTTTATCCGCGCGCGCGGTCTGAGAGAGAAAGGAAAAGGCTAATTTCTTCGCCGACGGCCGCGCTGCTGGATGAGATGATGCGCGAGGTGATGGCTTCCGGCAGCGGCGCGATCGGCGATGCAGGCGGCGGCACGGCTGCAGGGAAGTGGCTGCTTTCGGCGCGGGGTAAGACCGGGACGGCGGAAGCGCTCTGGCAGGGTGAGGCCGTGAGCAACTGCTGGTTCACGGGGTATTTTACGGTCGGGGACCGGCGCTATGCGGTGACGGTGCTGGTGGAGCGCGGAGTTTCCGGGTCTGCGACGGCTCTGCCGGTTTTCAGGTCCGTGGCTGATTTTCTTGCAGAAAGGTCCTGAGTTTTTCCAGGGCCTTTTTTTCGATGCGGGAAACGTAGGAACGGCTGATGCCGAGCGCTCTGGCGATTTCGCGCTGAGGGAGCGCTTCCTTGCCCAGTAGGCCGTAGCGCCAGATGATGACGGTGCGTTCGCGCTCGCTTAAAGCCGCGCTGATAGCGTTGTAGAGCTTGCCGGCCTGGATTTTGGCGCTGATAGAATCGATGATCTCATCGGGGTCGCTGCCGAGAATGTCGTTGAGGTTGATCTCGTTGCCGTCTTTATCTACGCCGATGGGCAGGCTGAGGGATATTTCCTGCCTGACTCGCCTGGAAGCGCGGATGCTCATGAGAATTTCGTTTTCGATACATTTGGCTGCGTAGGTGGCCAGGCGGGTGGATTTTTTTCCTGAATAGGTGCTGACGGCCTTGATGAGGCCGATGGTGCCGATGGAGATGAGGTCGTCCTGGCTGGCTCCCGCGCCCTGGTATTTCTTGGCGATATGGGCAACCAGCCGCAGATTGTGCTCGATGAGGATCGCCTTGGCCTGTTTGTCGCCTTTTTCCAGCAGTTTCACATAGTGTTGTTCCTCTTTTTCGGTAAGTGGACTTGGAAAAGAACTGCTCATTTATGTAAACCCCCTCTATAGATTTAAACTATATGCGGGGCCGGTATGTCCGGTGCCTGGCAACCCGCAAAAGTGCCAGTACCTATTTGTTTAGCTTGGCCTACTCGTCTGTCGGCCTGCCGGCCCGCCGGCACTGCCGGGTCTGCCCGCTCGCTCGCCTGTCGGCCCTGCTCGCCCGTCGGCCCGCGCACCGCAAAATTCCCTCAAAACTGTCAGGATTAGGCTCAAAAGAAAACAGAGGACAAAATTTTGCCCTCTGCATAATCAAAACGCCCGGGCCAAGGGAATTGCCGGGTGCCATTGTCCCTCAAAGCAGCCGAAAAGCAGTCTGCAAGAAACATTTTTCTGCCCGGGCGGCCTCTTGCGCAGCCGTTTTATTCTTACGCACCGAAATAAAAAGCATTGGAGAATAAAATCTTGTCCTCTCTTCCCTTGCAGAGGGGATTTGGCTGCGATTGAGGGGAATTTTCTGCACCGGCCCTGCGCTAACCTGCCCTGGCCCGCACTGCAAAAACGCAGGCACAAAAAAACGCGCCGCATAAAGCGGCGCGCGGCGGAGCGGCCCGGCCGGGCCGGTCGCTAAGATCAGCACTTTTCAAAGGACAGGCAGTCCGTGCACTGATCCATGCTCGGATTGGCCTCGTGCGTGCCGACAGTGATGGCGTCCAGCGAGCACAGATTTTCTACTTTCTCGTGGAAGCGGCACTGATCGACCGTGCATCTGATCGTCTGATTGCATTTATGGCTCATGAATTTCCAACCTCCTTCGTCATTTCTTTACACGCATATTATGACCAAAGCGGGCAAAAATTATTACCGAACCTTCACTTGTGCTCGCTGACAAAAAATGATATAATTTCTAATGCAAATAGGGTGAGGGCAGATGATTTTCAGTCGGATTTGAGAGGAGATAAGGAACGAGAATGAAAATCAAAAATTTGCCCGCCGAAGAAAGACCTTTGGAAAAAAGCTGGTCACAGGGGGTAGAGAGCCTTTCCAACGGTGAATTGCTTGCGCTCCTGATCAATTCGGGAACCAGGGACAAGTCGGCGCTGGCGCTGGCAGAGGAAGTGCTGGCCAGAGACGAAAGCGGACTTGCCTATCTGGGCGCAAGCACCATGCAGGAGCTGATGACCGTTCCCGGCATCGGGCGCGCCAAGGCGGCCAGGATCATGGCGGCCGTAGAGCTGGGGAAACGGCTGGCCAGGCGGCCGGCCCGGAATAACGGCCGCATAGAGAGCGACGAGGACGTAGCCAGACTCTTTATGGAGGAGCTGCGCGACCAGAAAAAAGAAATCTTCAAAGCGCTGCTTTTGGACTCCAAGGGCGGAGTTATCTGTGCCGAGACCGTTTCCGTCGGGGAGCTGACGAGCACGCTCGTCCACCCCAGGGAGGTTTTCAGCCAGGCGGTGAGAAAAAGCGCAGCGGCTGTGGTTTTTGTGCACAATCATCCGAGCGGCGATCCTTCGCCGAGCCGCGAGGATCTGCAGACCACCGACAGGCTGGTAGCCTGCGGAGAGCTTTTGGGGATCAAAGTCATCGATCACCTCATCATCGGCGACGGAAAATATATAAGCATCAGATCACTGGGAAAAATCTAAGTAAGAGCTCAGTATACGATTCAGAAAAAAATCAGAAAGAGGAGCAGGATAATGTTTAAGTTTTTCAGAGCAAAAGATATCGGAATAGACCTGGGGACAGCTAATACGCTGATTTACGAAAAGGACAGCGGTATCATTCTAAATGAGCCGTCGGTCATCGCCGTGGACGCAGAAACACCCAAGATCATTGCCGTCGGTATAGACGCCAAGGCCATGCTGGGCAAAGCTCCGCGCAATATCAGCGTGGTCAGGCCACTGCAGGACGGTGTGATTTCAGACTTCGACAAGACTGCCGATATGCTCAGGACCTTCATGGAGAGAGCGATCAAGGCCAACAAGCTGCGCAATTTCCGCGTGGCCGTGGGCGTGCCGACCGGCGTTACCGAGGTAGAGCGCCGCGCGGTAGAAGAGGTGGTACGCAACATGGGTGCCAGCGAGGTATATATCATGGACGAGCCGATGGCGGCGGCGATCGGTTCTGATCTGCCGGTAGACGGCAACACCGGCTGCATGATCGCCGACATCGGCGGTGGCACCACCGACGTGGCCATCATCGCCCTCGGCGGCATTGTTTCCAGCACCTCCATCCGTCACGCCGGCGACAAGTTCAACGAGGCTATCGTGCAGTATATGAGAAAACGCCATGCGCTGCTGATTGGCGAAAAGACGGCGGAAGAGCTGAAGATCAACATCGGCTGCGCCTGCATGGACGAGGACGAATTCGGCAACGAGATCATCAAAACCATGAACGCCCGGGGCCGTGATATCATTTCCGGCCTGCCAAAGACGCTGGAGGTCACCAACAAAGACATGATGATTGCGCTGCAGGAGGCGATGGACATGGTTGTGGACGCCGTCAAGAGCACGATCGAAAAAGCGCCGCCTGAGATTGCGGCCGACATCGCCGAAAACGGCATGATGCTTTCCGGCGGTGGAGCCAACATATATAATCTTGACAAGCTGATCAAGAAAAAGACGGATATGGACGTAGCTATTTCGGAAAATTCCTTCGAGGCTGTAGCGATGGGCACCGGCAAAGCGCTTGAGGACATCGAAAAGCTTAAGATATATACGCGCAAATCAAAGAGAAGAGGATAGAGATAGATGAGGAGGATCAGGGAACACAAGCTGATGAGCGGGCTCCTGGCCCTGCT
>CALWNX010000085.1 GCA_944382925.1 uncultured Clostridia bacterium
ACGCCGTTGGCCTTGGCGATCTTGTCGAGCTCTTCCGCCAGCTCAGGGCTCTGAGCCTTAGGATAGGACATTTCCTCGGCAGAGGTGATAACGTTGATGCCCTGCTCCATGATGAATTTCAGCTTCGGGAAAACGTTCTTGACAAAAGAGTCGGTGCATACGAGCACGATGTCAGCGGCGCCCGGCTTGATGATGTCTTCAGCGGAGCTGATGATTACGTCAGGTCTGTCGCCTCTTTCGGTCTTGATGTAGTTGAACATGGAGGTGCCAACCTTGGCTCCCATATCAGCTACGCCGACGATCTCAACGCCTTTCTTCTTCAGCAGCATATCAGCCATTCCGCCGCCCATGGCGCCGAGTCCCCAGATGATTACTTTTACTTCTTTCATTTTCTTTTCCCTTTCTTTCAATAAATTTTTAAACCAAATTCAGTTTTAAATTCTATCTGAATTATATATTAAGCAAGCTCTGTGCCACTCAGACAAGTGAATATTGTATACACGACTTGGCGCCGTTCTTTGCATATTTAATACTTTTATGCGCAAATATGCGCCGTATACTCAATTTTGTGCATACTTTCCGCAGGCATATTTTTCCGCTTTCGCATATATTTTACTCATCCCGCGTAAAAATAACACAAAAAAATATAACAGTGCAAAAAATCTTGCGCTTAATGCGCAAGATTTTTTGCACTTCGCTTATCTGTGCCCCGCGCTTATCTGTGCCCTGTGCTTATTTGGCAGCCCGAGCGTCTTTCCCCGTCCTGCCAAAGGCACGTTTACAGAGAGATCTTATATTTCTTCAGCTTATGCTGCAGAGTCTGACGGCGGATCTTGAGCTTCTGCGCCGCGCGCGATATATTGCCGCCGCTTTCAAAAAGCGCGTCTTCGATAATCCTGCGTTCAAGCTCGGCCAGATAGCGGTCAAGCGGCTGGCTGTCGTCAAAAGCCTTTTCCGGCTGCCTGAGCTTGCGCACCGCCGGCTGCACAGTAAGGTTCTTCTCCGTCAGCACGTGCTCCTTATCCGCCATGGAAACCGCCTGCTCGATGATGTTTTCCAGCTCGCGCACATTGCCAGGATAGTCATAGCTCTTGAGCTTTTCAATCGCACCCTCCGATACCATCCACAGCTCCTTGCCGAAGCGTTCGTTATGCTTTTCAAGGAACCTTTCGGCCAGCAGCGGTATATCATCAAGGCGCTCTCTGAGCGGCGGGATCGACAGATTGACCACGTTGAGCCTGTAGAACAGATCTTTTCGCAGCATGCCGCGTTCGATCAGCTCCTGCGGCGGTTCGTTGACCGTGGCGATAATGCGCACATTGACCGGGATGTCGCGGCTGCCGCCCACGCGCCTGATGTAGTCCTCCTGCAAAACCCGCAGCAGCTTGCTCTGCAGTTCATACGGCATGGCGCTTATTTCATCAAGCAGCAGCGTGCCGCCGTTAGCCTGTTCAAACAGGCCTTCCTTGTCTATCGCGCCCGTAAAGCTGCCGCGGACGGTGCCGAAAAGTATGCCTTCCAGCAGCGACTCTGGAATCGCTGCGCAGTTCTGTGCCAGAAAAGGCTTATTCTTGCGCACGCCGCCGTAGTGGATGCTCTGGGCAAGTAATTCCTTGCCTGTGCCGGTTTCGCCATAGATAAAAACCGACGCATCATTATCAGCAGCCTTGCGCGCCTTGGCGACTACCTCAGCAAAGGCAGGACTGTTGCCGTAGATATCATCAAAGGAATAGCGCCTTATGCGCGGCTTCCTGCCGGCCGCAGCCTCTTCACCCGCAGGCTGTTCCTGGCTTTCCTTTTGCAGCTTGAGAAGCGTGTCGGACATCTTGCGGATATCGGTAATGTCCTTGGCCACTTCCAGCGCCGCCACCGTCTGGCCGTCTACCACGATCGGGATCGTAGTGTTGACGGTCGTGATTTCCTTGCCGTAAAAGTTTTTATATGTCTGCTGCTCCCTGATGGTCGCCTCACCGCGAATCAGCGCCTTGAACATGGTGCTGTCGCCGACGTGGAATTCCGGAAAAGCCTCGTGAAATCTCTTGTCCAGCACGTCCTCAACATTGACCTTTTCCATGGAGGCCATGGCGTTGTTATAGAACTTGCCGACGCCGTTTTTATCTACTATATATATGCCCTCATCGATATACTGGATCAGTTCTTCGAGGATTTTTTTGTATTCTTCTTTTTTCATGGCATGCTCCTCTCCGGGTCGAAGCTTTAACGCTGATTATATAATATCACGACAAAACGCCACGTGCAAATATTTTTGCACTTGTTTTTTTATGTCGTTTTCTGTCATAATATATGGGCGGGTTATTGCCACTCGGACACCCGCGATTATAAAAAGGAAAGGGTGTAAATCATGCGACTGAGAAAAGAGCAGGATGAAATGCTGGAGGAGGAGGTCCTTCTGATCGCGCAGGTTTCTGACGCGCTGGCACATCCGGCCAGGATCAATATTTTCAGATACATAATGCAGTCTAACCGCGCCATGATCCAGGTCTGTAACAAGGATCTTGTCGCGCACTTCGATTACGCACAGGCCACGATCTCTCAGCACACTAAAAAGCTGGTAGATTCAGGCCTCGTCGAGGTGAAGAAAAAGGATAAGTATTCTTATTACTACGCCAATTTGGGCATGCTGATCAAATATCTCAACGCGACCAAGAAGTTTCCGATCGAAGGGTAGGCCGCTTGAGGACAAAGCGCTGCAGGGGAGTTACAGAGTTGCAGGTCAGAGTGCGCTTATTGACGGGATTCACTCGGGATTACCACGTGATTCCCTCTACTTGTGATAAGTCTCGTTCCTGAGGATCTTGAAGGCTCTGTAGATCTGCTCCAGCAGGATCACCCTCATCATCTGATGCGGAAAGGTCATGCGCGAAAACGAAAGCTTGAAATCTGCTCTGGCGCTGACCTGCTCGCTGAGTCCCAAACTGCCGCCGATTACGAAGGTGAGGTCGCTTTTTCCTTCCAGCTGCAGCTCGCCCAGATACGCAGACAAGCCTTCAGACGAAAGCTCCTTGCCCTTTATCTCCAGCGTTATCACCTGAGACCCCTCTTTGATATTCTTGAGGATGCTCTGCCCTTCTTCAAAGATCACATTCTGTTCATCAGCCAAAGACGCCTTGTCAGGCAACCTCGCTTCTTTGAGCTGCACAATCTCCAGCTCGCAGTAGCGCGAAAGGCGCTTGCTGTACTCCTCGACCGCCTCACTCCAATAGCGTTCCTTCAGCTTCCCGATGCAAACTATGCGGATGCGCATAGGCCCTCCCTCCTATATTTACAGATATATCGGATTCGTCATCGAATTTTTATCCAGCGTATCCAGCATCAGATCACGCCCCACATAATATCCTTCCTCTTGCAGGATATTGCTCACAGTCAGCTTGGCCTGCACCGGCGTGTTATTTTCCTTGCTGATATGCGCAAGCAAAACCCGCGGCACGACGCCCGGCTTGACCGTCCTAAGGTACTCGCTTATGCAATAGGCTGCGTCTTCGTTGGAAAGATGGCCCTTGTCGCTTAAGATCCTGTGCTTGACGCTGTAAGGATATCGTCCGTAGAGGAGGATGTTTTTTTCGTGATTTGCTTCAATCACCAGCAGATCGGAGCCAGCGATCGCCTCGCGTATCTCGTCAGTTACACAGCCGGTATCGGTTACGATGGCGATCTTTTTATCATTCCTGCTCAAGGTAAAGCCTACCGGCTCAGCCGCGTCATGCGAGAGCGAAAAAATACCGATCTGGATATCGCCTATCGAAAGACTCTGCCCGCTATGAATCACGCGCTTGTTTTCAGGAAGCATATAGGTGAGCTTCTCTTCGATGCGTTCGTACGTCCCCTGCGTAGCGTAGCAGGCTATGCGGCTGCTGCGCTCCATCAGCTTATTTACTCCGCGCATGTGATCCACATGCTCGTGCGAGACCAGGATTCCGTTCACCTTGCCGGGCCCCATCCCCAGCATGTTAAGATAGGAAATAATAGATGTGACATAGACACCTGCATCCACAAGGATGTTTGTTTTTTCACTTTTGACCAGATATGTATTTCCGCTGCTGCCGCTGCCCATCGAAGCAAATGTCAGATCCATCAGCTGTCCTCACTTTCATAAAATACTTATATAATTATACCACCGTTGTCAATTTTCGTTATTGGCGTTGTAAAATTTTCCGAAATAAGCCATAATATAACTGTGCCTGCCTCACGCAGAAGCAGGCAGTCAATGTCAGAGGCAAAGGAGAATTTCAATGGCGATTGTAAGAATATATACGGACGGCGGCTGTTCGGGCAACCAGGAAAGCACTAACTTCGGAGGCTGGGGCGCCATCCTCCAAAGCGGCGAGCACGAAAAGGAGCTCTGGGGCGGGCAGGCCGACACCACCAACAACAGGATGGAGCTGACGGCCGTGATCGAAGCTTTTAAGGCCCTGAAAAAAGATGGCCTCGACATTCAGGTCTTTTCCGACAGCGCCTACGTGGCCAACTGCTTCCGCGAAAAATGGTATGAATCCTGGGAAAAGAATCACTGGCGCAACGCCGCGCACAAAGCCGTCGAAAACCAGGAGCTGTGGAAGGAGCTGCTGGCGCTGGTGCGCCGCCACAACGCAGAGTTTTTCCGCGTCAAGGGACACGTCAACCTCAAGAGCAAGACGACCGACTTCGACAAGCTCTATGAAAAATTTCTCCAGTGGAACGGCAGCCGCTTTTCCTTCGACGACTTTAAGCGCATCACGGAAATGAACAACCGCGCGGATCTGCTGGCAAACAAAGGCATCGACAGCGTCAGAACAGACGCCTGATCGGCAGCGTCAGAACAGACACCTGATCGACTGAGCGCCTGGTTCGTCAGCGGATGTCCTCCCGCAGAAAGCGTTTTTCGCTTTCCTCAAGGTCAAAGCCGAGCGTGCCGCCCGGATTCATGACATTGTTCGGATCGAAATACTGCTTGAGAGCGCAGAAAGTCCCGTATTCACGGCGGCCGAGGCTGCCCTCCAGCCACGGAGCGAACATCTTGCCGATGCCGTGGTGATGGCTCAGCGCCGCACCTGAGCGCTGAATCGCATCCAGAATCGTGGCATGATAGGCCTTGAAGCTCTCGGCGTCAGACATCCTGGTGATGAAGATAAAATACAGGTTTGCGCCCTGCGGATAGCAGTGCGACATGTGCGTGGTCACGATGGTGTTTGGCAGCGCGTGACAGACCTTGCGCACCTCTTCGTGCACCCTGGCCATGTTCGACCAGTTGACGGTACATTCGAGCGTATCGGTCATGACGCCGAAATCCAGCAGCGTATCGCGCAGATAAGGATCGTTGAAGCGGCCCTTTTCCCAGCTTTTTGTCACAAACGAGGTCAGGCTCATGCCCCCGTGCTTGCGGGCGATGCGGCGGATGTTGCGCGCCACATTGCGGGAAAAGCCCTTTTCTCCGTCGGTGAAGCCCAAAAACAGGCAGCGTTTCATGTCCTCATAGCCGAAAACGTTCAAAAGCTTCCACAGCGGCGTCTCGTCTACATTATAGAGGCGCAGCATGAGGTTGGTTTCTTCCGGATCCGAAAGGCGAAATACGGAGGAAAAACCGGCTTCGCACTGCATCATCTCTCTGGCCGCGTCCATGGCGGTTGGCCAATCCTTGAAGATATATGAAAATTTCTTTCTGTTCTCCGGCATATAGCGGAAAATCTTCAGCGTCACTTCTGTCAGCACGCCGAAGGCCCCTTCGCTGCCCATCATGATCTGGTTGAGATTCGGGCCGGTCGCCTCGCGCGGATAATGGCTGGTCGTGATCGTGCCGATCGGCGTGGCGTATTTCTGCCCCATGACAATATCGGTAATGCAGCCGTAATAAGTGCTGTTCTGGCCGGCGCCACGGGTCACCACCCAGCCGCCTACGCTGCTGTATTCAAAGGACTGCGGAAAGTGGCCGCAGGTATAGGCTCTTTTGGCGCCGAAGCGCTGCTGCGCCTCATTCAGCGCCGCTTCCAGTGCAGGCCCGGACATGCCGCTCTGCACGGTGATGGTCTGATCAGTCTCGTTGAAAGAAATAACCTTGTTGAAATTCTTCCTCATATCGAGCGAAACGCCGCCCTTTACCGGCTCAACGCCCCGGGTGACACTGCTTCCCCCGCCGTAGACATAAAGCGGTATTTTCTTTTCGCTGCAATAAGCGACGATCTTTTCCACCTCTTCTGTTTCAGCAGGATAGATGACAACGTCAGGCAGGCAGTCGATACGGCGCTCGCGCAGGCGGGCGGCGTCGTAGCCGGTCTTGCCGTAGGCCACCGCAAGCCGCGGATAGTCCTCCGTGGTAACATTTTCTGCTCCCGCGATGCGGGCAAAGGCCTCCAGGTGCTCTTTCGCCAGATTGCAGGGCGCGTTTAGCTCCACCTTCTCCATGCCGATGTCTCCGGCATAACCGGCAAAATCTTCGTCCGTCATGGCGAATTTTTCTTTCATCATCTTATAGAGCGATTCTTTGGGATATTTGACGAAATTCTGATCGCCCCAGCGAAAGATCGATCGGTAGCTGTCGGCCGGCGCCGGCTCCTTTACCCATTTGGGCTCGAATTCTTTATACGGTTTATTGCTCATGCTCCCACTCTCCTTCCGGGTCAGTATCTTTGAGGATCTCGCTGGCGGCTATCACGTCGGCGTCAAGCCCCAGCACGTGAGGAATCAGAATCTCTCCCGCTCTCACCGGGTGATCGACTAACACCTTGTTTATCTCAGCCATCACGGCGAAAATCTTTTCTTTCGGTATCGGCTGCGAAACTCTGACCGGCAGCACCGGCACAGCCTTATAGGTCGTCCTCACCGTGCTGCTGATCGTCCGCATGGGATGCGTCAGCTCGGCGATCGCAAAATCCCGTCCGCGCGGGCACCTGTTGCCGCTGACGATGATATTTCCGCCCTCTTCAGCTACCGTCAGAAGGCAGCTGTTCGGGCAGGTGATGCAGATCATTTTTTTCTTGTCCGTGCGGAAATACAAGTCATGTTCATCGGCCGCTGCTTTAAGCTCCGGCTGCTGCGCCGCGGCTTTATGCCCTTCTTTGCGCACATCTTTGCTCTCTTCGCCACGCTCCTCGCCCCGGCTGTAAGCTGCGGCCGCGTGACCGGCCAGCTCGCCGCTTTCCGTCACGTAGTCGACCAGGTCGCTGACATGCAGGGAGTTGCCGCAGGAAAAGACGCCTGCCACATCGGTCATGAGGTTCTCGTCACAGAGCGGACCTCTCGTGCGCGGATCGATAGTCACGCCCAGCTTTTCCGCCACTTCGTTTTCGGGTATCAGCCCGACGGAAAGAATCAGCGCATCGCAGTCTATCCTCTCTTCTGTACCGGCCAGAGGCTGCATGTTTTCGTCAACCGCGGCGACCTCTACGCCCTCCAGCCTGTCGCGGCCGAAAACGCGGGTCACGGTATGCGACAGGTGCAGCGGTATATCGTAATCTTCCAGGCACTGCATGATGTTTCTCATCAGACCGGACGGCTCAGGCCTGGCCTCGTAGACGCCCACTACTTCGGCTCCTTCGAGCGTCAGCCTTCTGGCCATGATGAGGCCGATGTCGCCGCTGCCCAATATCACACACTTTTTCGTCGGCATCTGTCCCAGTAGGTTGACGAAATGCTGCGCCGTACCGGCCGTAAATACTCCGGCCGGCCTCGTGCCGTGGATCGAGACCTGTCTGGGCGTTCTCTCCCGGCAGCCCGTAGCCAGGACAAGCGCCCGACACCTGTATTTGCCAAGGCCCCGGCTGCTGACTGTCGTGACCGTAAAGCCGCCTTCGTCTTTTCTTATGTCGGTGACGAAGGTCTGGATCAGGCTGTCGATCTTCAGTGCGTGAAATTCCCGCACAAAGCGCTTCGCATATTCGGGGCCGGTGAGCCGCTCGCCGAAGCGGATTATGCCGAAGCCGTCGTGAATACATTGTTTAAGTATGCCGCCCAGCCGCTCTTCTCTCTCTATCAGCAGCGTGCGGGCGCCGTTTTTATGAGCGGAGATCGCTGCTGCCAGACCGGCCGGACCGCCGCCGATGACGATCACGTCATATTCCTTCATTTTTTGCCCCCTTTGTTCTTCCCAGGCTGATTACGGCCCGTTCGCCTGCTTTTTTCACTTCTTCAAGAGGGACGCCCGTTTCTTCGCTGATGATGCGGGCTACCAGCGGCAGACAGAAGCCGCCCTGGCAGCGTCCCATGCCGGGACGCACTCTTTTTTTAACGCCGTCCACAGTCGGCACGCGCACAGGCGCGCGCAGAGCGTCGAGAATCTCTCCCTTGCTGACCTCCTCGCAGCGGCAGACAATAATGCCGTAGTCGGGGTTTTCACGGATCAGCGCGTCGCGTTCTGCCTCGGACATGGCGGCAAGCCGCGGTATGCCGCGGCGGCGCGGATCAAAGCACGTGTTTTTGACAGGCGGCTTCTTAGGCTCCTGCTCCTTTAGCATTGCAACCGCCAGCGCAGCCACATCCTCGGCCACGGCCGGGGCCGTCGTCAGACCCGGCGACTGAATGCCTGCGCAGTGAATGAGATTCTCCGTGCGGCGGCCTTTCTCGATGATAAAATCCTCTTCAAACGTGGCCGGCCTTACGCCGGTAAAATACGTAATTATATCCTTCTCGCTCAGAACCGGCATCGTCACCCGCTGCTTGGCAAAGACGGCGTCGATGCTGGCCTTTTCCGTAGCAAAGTTTTCCTTTTCTCGCGTTTCCACCGCATCCGGCCCGACCAGCAGATTGTCATGCACGGTATGCAGTATGCCGCCGCCTTTGGTATGAGCCGTGTTTTTCTTCACGCTCTTGACAGAAGCGATGGAGCGCATCAGCGGCCCCGCTTTTTTATCAAGAATAGAATTGGTGCCGCGGCGCGGATGAATAGAATAAAACCTGTCTCCCGCCATCTGCGCCACATCGTCGGCAAAAACTCCGGCGGCGTTGATCACCAGCCGCGGCCTGATCATTCCCCTGTTGGTCCTGACGCCGGTGATGCTTTGCCTTCCCCCGCCGGCAGGCTGCGCCAGCTCCATTTCCAGCGCTGCTGTGTTGAGGCTGATCTGCGCCCCGTTGGCAGCGGCGTTTTCGCCGCAAGCGATGGTCAGTCCGTACGGGCACACGCAGCCCGCCTGCGGATTGTAGAGAGCAAATTTAAAATCAGCGTTAAGCTTTGGCTCTTTCTTGCGCAGGCGACGTCCAAAAACGATGCGCGTATCGTCTATTCCGCAGACAAAACGCCTCTGCAGGGCATAAAGCCAGACCAGCGGCAGGGCGCGCCATTCGCCGAAGCAGGCGTACTGGCCGCAGCGTTCAAAGGGCACGTCCAGCTCCTCACAGAGCTGATCGAACATCCTGTTGCCGCGCACCACATATTTTTGCTTGAGACTGCCTCTGCCCAGATCTACGCCCGGATGCACCTCACCGTCATTGCGGCCGGAAGCCTGCACTGCCAGATCTGCTTCCTTATCGATCAGCACAACGTCAAGCTGCCAGCGCATCAATGCCCTGGCTATCGTACAGCCCGAAATGCCGCCGCCGATGATGAGCACATCGGCTCTGCGCCCTTCAAGCTCCGTATCACGATGATTGGGGACGCTCATTTTCTGAGGCTTTGCCCCGCGCAGACTGATGTCGTTGACCACATGAAAGCCCGCTCTTTTGACGACGCACATGCTGCAGGCTCTGACTATATCCTCCCAGCTTTCCAACTCGCCGCTGAGTCTGATCAGGCGGTCTTCGACGCTTGCGCTGACGGCCATTGCGAAAGCCCGGCGCAGGCGCCTGTTCAGTTTTTCTTCCAGTCTCTTGTCGTTCATCTAAAACCTCCTCAGGAGTCCGTCCCTGCGGCCGGTATATTTATTTTATCGTATCAGACCGGAAGAAAAAAGTCAAAATAGCATTAAAGATATTGCTAAAGCGGCAGATCCCGGCGGCAGAAGATGATTATCCCGGTTCCATACAAAATCAGAGCCAGTGCTGCCAGTACCGCGAAATCCGCCTCAAATCCGTTATCTGCCAGTATCTTTTCCGTATCGAATTTGATCTTGCCGTCTGCTTTAGATAAGAAAAATTAATCATTTCTCATCACCTCCGTAGAATTTCATAAAGTATTCCTCTAGCGTATGTTTTTCTTCCGTAAGTGAAAGCACGTGGTGGGCGGAAAGTAGCGCGAGCAGTTCGTTTATGCAGCCTTCATCGTCCGCCATGATAACTCCGTATGTTTTCATCTGAGATGCCCTAAGTTCGCCGGCCGTAATCTGCCTGATTATCCGGCCGCTCTTTATCATGCCTATCCTGTCGCACGTCTTTTCCACTTCTTCAAATATGTGAGATGAAAGAAGAATTGTCTTGCCTCTTTTTTTCTCGTTTTCAATGAGCTCTATCAGTTTGCCCTGCATCAGAGGGTCAAGCCCCGAAGAGGGCTCGTCGAGGAGGAGTATCTCGGGATCGTGCATAAATGCGGCGACAAGAGCCGTTTTCTGTTTCATGCCTTTTGACATGCTCCTGATCTTGCCTTTCGGGTCGAGCTCAAAATATTCTATCAGTTTTTCCGCCGCGGAAAAGTCTTTCATTTTTCTCATGGCGGCGATGAGCTTCAGGTAGCCGTAAGCCTCTCCCCGGCCGACAGTCAGGCAGATGTCAAAGACACCTTTTCCGTTTCCGTAATCTCTGGTGAGATTTCTTATATCTATCTCATTCACCTTTTTTCCTCCTTTTCGCAAAACTCATCTAACATTTCCGCCCACAAAGAAAGGAGCTTTTATGCCAACTCAGAAGTCATGCTCTGCCAGCGAAGCCGCGTTCATCACCGCTTTCTGGCAGCTATACCAAAATGAACCCACGGAAAAAATCCCGGTCAGCCGTATCTGCCGGGCTGCCGGGTATAACAGGTCTACTTTTTATAATCATTTTCGGGATATTTATGATCTGAGAGACAGGGCCGTCGCCCTGCTGCTCGCTCCTGTGCGTAAGCAGATTTTCGCGCTCGCAGACGCTTTAGAGCTTTTCTCGGAAGATACCGCCCGCAGAATTATCATGCCGTATTTTCTCTCTCAGAATGACCGCATCGAGACGGTATTTAAAAGACGTGACGAATACGTTATAGGGCAGCAGATCAAGGCCAATTTTTACGCTCTTATAGATTCCCGGACGCCTGCCGGAAAGCAAAGCCCCGGTGCATCGGAAGAGCTCGGTATGCTTCTCGAATATCAGGTTTCCGCCGCTTTAGGGCTTATCGGCCAGTGGTACCGCGGCGGCTGTCGGCTCCCCGGCGAGGTTATCATGAACATATTATTCGAGATTTCTGCAAAAGGCGTTTTCAACTCTATGAAAGAAAGCTTCGATAAGCTCCGAGACTGAAGCAGGCAGGTTTTCTTCCGTTCCGGCCGCCAGTTTTTCCTTTTTGCCTTTGGGCAGCTTTTTTATAGCGCTTTCAAGCCTCAGCGCGTCGCCTTTTTCTTTGCAGCTCCAGGCGGCCTCTATTCTGACAGCGCCCCTGCTCCTCGTGTATTTTGCGCCTTTTCCGTTTCTGTGTTCCTCAAAACGACGCGCAAGGTCTGTAGTGATTCCTGTATAAAGAGAGCCGTCTTCGCATCTGAGCATGTATACGTAATACATCATATCCTGCCTTCTCTTCTCAGGTATTCAAGAAAACCGCGGCAGCCTTTGTCTATGTCCTTATATGTCACATCGAAATTCCCCGTATACCACGGATCGGCTACGTCTCTGTCCTCTCCGGCATATTCCATCAGCTTATGTATCTTGTTCTCGGGGTCTGTCGGGATGATACGACTGAGTCCTCTTCTGTTCTCCTCGTCCATAATTATGAGATAATCGAAATTGTCGTAGTCAGACCTTGTCACCTGTCTCGCCCGGCGCCGGCAGTACGGTATTCCTTCTCTGTCCAGAATACCCCTGGTTCCCCTGTGAATGTCGTTTCCTATCTCCTCCCGGCTGGTGGCGGCAGATTCTATGTAAAAGCTCTCTGCCATGCCGCGGCGCGCCGCCATGTCTTTAAGCAGGAACTCGGCCATCGGCGAGCGGCAGATGTTGCCGTGGCAGATGAATAGCACTCGTATCATATTTTAAAGTCCTCCTGATTTGCGTTAGTTTGCTCTGTTTTGCCTCGATACGTGGCCAAATTCAGCGTATTTCGTCCACAAAAAGTAATAAAACCTGATAAGAGGCGTGACTATTAAAGGAATAACCGTAGTATTTCTCGAACTTGTTCTTATCAAAGTAACGTATCCCCCGCTACTCCCGCAGCTTATCCAGATACATATCCAGCCTTTCATTCACATACCTTGCAAACAGTTTTTCCATAGCGTCAGGATTATGTCCTGTATGGTATTCGTCAAAAGCGTTATAATACGCAATCCTGTCTGCAAACTTAATATCAATCGGCGGGTATCCTGCCTTCATCAGTTCCAGATTCACAAGCAGTCTGCCCGTGCGGCCATTGCCGTCGATAAATGGGTGAATGACTTCAAATTCGATGTGGAATCGCGCAAGCCTGGTAATAATATGTCCTGTACTGTTTCTATAATCCTCCAGCCGCCGCTCCATCTCAGGCTGGATCAGATAAGGCTGCGCAGGTTCATGCTTTGCGCCCATAATTCTGACAGGAACTCTTCTGTACACGCCTCTGTCGTCCCTTTTATCCGCCAGTACAAGATAGTGAATCTGCTTGATAATACTCTCGCTAATCGGAACATTATCTTTTACAAGCTCGCATACATAATCAAATGCCTCTTTGTGTCCGACCGCCTCCATGTGGTCTTTAAGCGGCTTCTTATCAATTGTCAATCCACGCAGTACCATGTCGGTCTCGCGTAAAGTCAGAGTATTTCCTTCGATTGCATTGGAATTATAAGTGTACTCAACTGCAAATTCTTCTGTAAGACGCTCTGCCTCTCCTTCCGTCAATGGACGCCTGGTGTCCAGTTCTGCTTTCTTCCGGTTAATCATCTCTAACAGACTTGCTGAAGATTTATATCGACCATCCTCCGGTTTCTTTGCCTCTTCCGGAATCATGTAGCTACGTCCCTCACGTATTACTCCCGGGACTTTCCCTTCTGCGCATAATTTTCTTACTCTTCTATCTGAAATTCCCCACTTCTCTGCTACGTGTTTCACTGACATATACATAAGTATTTCACCTCGCTTAGATAATAATATACTCCATTATCGGAATAATAGCAACGCTATCGGAATAATATTTATCGTTTATCGGAACAATTCTTTCCTCAGTAGTAAAACCGTAATCTCCCTCTGCCTCTCCCGTCCCGATTTGCCGCAATTCATCCGGCAAAGGCCGCTAGGAAGTTCGCACTCTGATGTATCTTTAGAATTACTTTTAATAAGCAATCCAGAAATAATCCAAATACGCTTTATATTTATCCTGTGCTGTGAGGCATGTATCTGTCAGATAGCCTTTTTCATTGTCCCATTCTTTCAGTCCTCGATAATAGAACATTTTCAGATTATCTTCTATAATGAACGGAACGATATTGTATTTTAGACATTCCTTGAACATAATCAATCTGCCTACACGGCCGTTGCCGTCTTGAAACGGGTGGATTCGTTCAAACTTCACATGAAAGTCCAGAATATCCTCAAAAGTCTTTTCTTCTTTTTCGTTATACTCTGTCAGCAACGCTTTTATTTTACCGGCAACCTCTTCCGGAAGTGCGGTATCCATACCGCCGACTTCATTCGGCAACTTCTTATAACCGCCAACAGCAAACCAGTCTTTTCTGGAATCACTGGTGCCGTTTTTCAAAATCAAATGAAGTTCCTTGATGAATTTTTCATTCAACGTTGTTTTAGCGTACTCAATAATCATGTCGATACAGCGGAAATGGTTCGCGGTTTCGATCACATCATCCACATTGAGGACTTCGTTTTCCGCACCGATAGTATTAGTTTCAAAAATATATCTTGTCTGATCGTAGGTCAGACGGCTACCCTCGATGTGGTTGGAATTATATGTCAGGTCAATCTGCGTTTTATGATAAATTCCACCGGAGTATTTGCTCGCTTTCTGCTCTTTCAAAATATCAAGCAGAGTAATCGGTTCTTCTTTTCTCTTGTTGCTACGCTCTGGTTTCTCTGCATTTTCCGGAATGTTCCAAGTCTTGCCGGTAAGAAACGCCCCGTTTACCCGTCCCTGCGCACAGTAATTTCTGACGCTGCGCTCCGATACGTTCCACTTTTTTGCTATTTCGGTAACTGAAAGATATAGCATCTGCTCTCCTCCGTCTTAAATCAAATCAAAAAACTACACTGCTCTACTTTATAGATAGTATATCACATTATCGGCAAAAACTCCAGGCGTTGCCCGCGCCTTTCGTTTCATTTTTGCCGTTATGGGAAATTGTTTCTGGCCGTTAAGTTTTATTGTCAGAAGCAAAGATCGCGTTAGACCCCCCCCCGGATCAAATCCACCATTCCGGGGCAATCGCAAGCACTTTGCAAATGCTGTTCTCGCCATTTGTAATCATGTTGGCAAGCGCATTTCTTTCTGCACACATTCCCAGAGAGCAAGCTGTATCAATGCAGACGCCGACATAAATATTCTCTTTTAGCCTGTACCTTGCGGGCGGCAAGGTACATTTTATCCCATGCGCCATCGAATTGAGAAAGTGCGAGTTTTTCAATTTCATGCACAAAGCTTTCCTTTCCGTCGCAATATCCCTCAATATCATATGGGAATTTCCGCGCAAGCGATGGGTTCTTTCATCTCCTCCTTTGCGCAGATAGCGGCGACCCTCTATTCCGAATCGGCAAGAATATCCCGAACCAGCGCCGATTCTTGCTCATATTTCTCTGCCCATAATGGGTCATAGGCTGTCACTGTAATATGCTGACTCATTTGTTGCTACCTCCGCTTGGCTAAAATCGAATTGAAACACAGTCCAGTCAGCATAATAATAACATAAGCCGGCGTCAAAAACCAGATACTGTTGAATTTCAGCTGCCGTTGACAAGGGAATGTTTTTAGTATAAAATAAACTAAACTTTATATTTTCATAAAAATAGGAGGTGCGTTATGCCATACATCGAGCGCGCATTGGAACGAAAATTTTTACGTATGAGCTCCTTTTTCAAAGCAGTGCTTGTAACAGGTGCGCGGCAGGTCGGTAAAACCACCATGCTGAAGCATTTGGCCGAGGGACAAAACCGCACTTACATTTCTATGGATAATACACAGGCCAGAATTCTGGCCCAAACGGATCCCGTGTTATTCTTTCAAACTTACAAGCCTCCCATCATCATTGACGAGATACAAAAAGCCCCGGAGCTGTTTGAACAAATCAAGATTATGTGCGACGAAACCGAAGAAAGAGGTTTATTCTGGCTGACCGGCTCTCAGCAGTATAAGACGATGAAAAATATTCGCGAAACGTTGGCCGGGAGGATTGGAATTCTGGAGTTGTACAGCTTGTCTAAAAATGAAGTGGACGGAGAAATTTTCACAAACAGCCTGGATTTTTCTCTGCCGTGCCTTTTGGAGCGACAGCAAGTATCAAGGAAAAACGATATTGTCGATGTGTTCGAGCATATCTGGCGCGGTGGGATGCCTGATGTGCTTGAGGCTGATGCCGAGCAGAGACAGGAGTATTTCAATTCTTATATCGAAACCTACCTGATGCGGGATGTGACTGAAGCAGGCGGTATTACCGATTCTGTGCGTTTCCGAAAATTTCTCACAGCCTGCGCTGCCCTGACAGCTGAGCAGGTCAATTATAAAACTTTGGCGGAGGCCGCCGAAATTTCTCAGCCTACAGCCAAAGAATGGCTGCGGCTCTTGCAGGGGCTAGGCATTGTCTATCTTCTACCGCCTTTTGCCAATAACGAATTGAAGCGATTAACCAAAACGCCTAAACTGTATTTCTGCGATACCGGACTGTGTGCCTATTTGTCAATGTGGCTTACCAGAGACACTCTGATGAATGGCGCCGCAAACGGGCACTATTTTGAAAACCATGTTGTAATTGAACTGCTGAAAAGCTTCTCATACTCAGCGGACAAAGCAAATCTGACATATTACCGCGACTCTAACGCAAAAGAAATCGATGTGATTGTAGAAGAAAACGGCCTTCTTCATCCGCTGGAAATCAAAAAGTCCGCCAATCCCGACCGCAGAGAAATCAAAAAATATAAGGTGCTCGACAAGACTAGCCTGGAGCGCGGCAGCGGCGGCATTGTCTGCATGTGCGAAGAAGTAATTCCGATTGATCAGAAAAACTGCTTTATCCCCTGCACGCTGATATAAA
>CALWNX010000086.1 GCA_944382925.1 uncultured Clostridia bacterium
GGGGTCGGCAAAAAGGCCCCGCAGGTTTGGCCGGTTTGCGCTCATCCGCAAAGCTTCTCTGAAGTAAGAAAAGAAAACTACTCATTTTAACTTCAGGCAGGATGAAAAGCCAGCAAGTATACGCTTGCTGGCTTTTTGCGTGGGTATTGGCGCCGGGGCCAATACCCACGCAAGCCCCAGCAGACGCCGGACGGGCAAATTCTCGCCTTTTGCAAAATCGCCTCCGTCTCAAGAGAATTTCTGCCCTGAAAAATCTCGCTTTTTTATTTTGTCAAGGGGTGCAAAGAGAATGGGCCGAAAATGAAGGTGGAGAAATCTCTTTTTCAACGCAGAATCACCTGGGAGAGAGACTGGAAGGGCCTGCTGCAAACAAATTTTAGGTGGTATTCTCTTCCGACCGCTGTCATTTTGCCATTAGCGAGACTTTTGCCGTCTGAAATTCTCTTGGGGTAGCAGCGATTTTGCGAAAGGCGAGAATTTCCGCGGTAAAGGGAAAAGTAGGGCCGGCGCGCAATCTGCTCTTTACTGACGGGCGCTTTTATTGTAAACTGTTACTAGATTTATCAGGAGGCAATAAACAATGAAATATGAAAGCACGAGAGGCAGCAAGACGCTCCAGAGCAGTACGGGAGCCATCATCAGAGGAATAGCCGAGGACCGCGGGCTTTACGTTCCGGTCAACGTGCCGAAGCTGCCGCTTAGCGTTGCCGCCATGAAGGGCATGACCTATCAGCAGATCGCCTTTCACGTGATCGGGGCGTTTTTCGATGAATATACAGAGGACGAACTTAGAGACATCGTGGCCAGAGCCTACGACAGCAAGTTCGAGGCGCCCCAGGTCGTGCCGCTGGTCAAGGCGGGCAAGGCCTGGTTTCTGGAGCTTTATCACGGACGCACGGCGGCCTTTAAGGATATGGCGCTTTCGATCCTGCCGCATCTGATGACCACCGCCTGCCGAAAAGAAGGAGAGACGGATAAAATTTGCATCCTCACCGCGACCTCCGGCGACACGGGCAAGGCGGCGCTGGAGGGCTTTGCCGATGTAGAGGGCACGGAAATCGTCGTGTTTTATCCGCACGGCGGCGTCAGCCAGGTGCAGGAGCGGCAGATGGTCTCGCAGGAAGGAAAAAATACGCACGTCTACGCCATAGAAGGCAATTTCGACGATGCGCAGACCGGCGTCAAGAAACTTTTCGCCGATGAAGAGCTGGCGGCGCGCCTCGGCTCGCTGGGCGTCAAGCTTTCCTCCGCCAATTCGATCAACATCGGCCGTCTGGTGCCGCAGGTGGCCTACTACGTCTACAGCTACGTAAAAATGGTAGAAAACGGCGCGCTTAAGGATGGCGAGGCGATGAACATCGTCGTGCCGACCGGCAACTTCGGCAACATTCTCGCTGCCTACCTGGCCGGCGAGATGGGCATCAGCATCGGCAAGCTGATCTGCGCTTCCAACGAAAACAAGGTTCTGACCGATTTTCTTGCCAGCGGCGTCTACGATACGCACCGCGATTTTCACGTGACAAATTCGCCTTCCATGGACATCCTCGTCTCCAGCAATCTGGAGAGGCTCCTCTATCTGCTCTCGGGCAGAGACGGACAGCTGGTCGCATCGCTGATGAACGATCTGGAGACCAGCGGCCGCTATCAGGCGCCCGCCGCCCTGCGCGCCAAGCTTGCGGCCTTTTACGGCGGTTACTGCACGCAGTATGAGACGCTGGAAACGATCGGCGCCATGTGGAGAGAAAACGGCTATCTGATCGACACGCATACGGCGGTAGCCTATAAGGTATACGAAGATTATCTGGCGGCAACCGGCGACGAACGCCCGGCCGTGATAGCAGCAACAGCCAGCGCCTACAAGTTTGCCGCAGACGTGGCGCGTGCCATCGGCCTGGACGAGAGCAAGGTGCGCGTGCTGGCCGGAGCGAGCGGTGAGGTGACGGGCTTCGACTACGTCAAAGCGCTGGAAAAAGCGACTTCCGTCCGCGTGCCGCAGGGCCTTTGCGGTCTTGAGAATAAACCGGTGCGGCATCGAAACGTCTGCGCGGCGGCAGCGATGAAGGACGCCGTCCTGGAAAGTCTGCATGCTATTTGATGATAAAAAAATTTTTATTTCACCCCTTGACCTTGGTACTGTACCAAGGTCTATTATTTTATATGTGAGGGGTGAATATCATGTTAAAAAGAAGTTATTTGAAGAAGATTGCTTTCATCATGCTCGGTGCGGCGATCTGCACCTTCGGCGTGCATAACATACACCAGCGGACAGACATCACAGAGGGAGGCATCATCGGCCTCATGCTGCTCCTGGAGCACTGGCTGGGCATACCTTCGGCCGTGCTCACGCCGATCCTGGACATCACCTGCTACGCCATGGCCTGGCGCTGTTTCGGCGGCAAGTTTATCATGATCTCCATTATTTCCACGATCTTCGTATCGCTGTTTTACGAACTGTGGTCGCTGCTGCCGTATATGCTGCCTGATCTGTCGGCCATGCCGCCGCTGGCAGCTCTGATCGGCGGACTTTTCGTCGGCACCGGGACCGGACTGATCCTGCGCCAGGGCGGATCCGGCGGCGGCGACGATGCGCTGGCGCTGACCATTTCACGCCTGAGCGGCTGGAAGCTGGCCTCGGCCTATCTGATATGCGATATCGTCGTGCTGACCCTTTCGCTCAGCTACATTTCACCGGCCCGCGTGGCCTGTTCGGTGCTGACGGTCTATGTTTCCTCGAACGCCATCGACAAGGTGAAGAATTTCCGCCGCCCGGCCGAGCGCCTGGCATGTCCGTTGCCTGAGGAGAGATGATGCTGCTGGCGAGCTCTTCGTGCTGATGATTTTCATCAATGATTTTCTATAAAGCACTTGCAAAAGTGCGAGGATTATGTTAAATTATTTAAGGAAAATGAACATAATATCATTAGCACGGAGGATTGACCGAGTGGCTAAGGAGCTTGATTGGAAATCAAGTAAGGCGGCAACGCCCCGTGGGTTCGAGTCCCATGTCCTCCGCCAACAAGAAGGTGCGAAAAAATGTACCCAGCAAAAGCCCGATTTTATCGGGCTTCTTTGCTGCCTGAAGCTTTGCGCAAGAGCGGAGAAAAAACCTTGTCCGCTGTTTTCACAAAGGCGACTTTAAAACATTACACGGGAAGTGTGTTATGGTGTTCATCGCGATTGGAGGAATGATTTAAAGAACAGCATCAAAGCTTTTATAATGAAACACAAAACGATTGTGATCGGCCTGCTGATCATAGTTTTAGCAGCAGCCGGCATCAGCCTGGCGGTTTTCGGCGACAGAGATGAAACGCCTGCTTCTGCGCCGGGCGAAGAAAAAATTGACGCAGCGGCAGGCGAGGGCGACGACCTCGAATCTGAGGAAGCTGAAGAAGCTGAAGACGCTGAAAAAACTGAAGCAGCGGAAGAAAATGAAGAAACCGCGCAGACCGGCGCGGGCACCGATGAAGATCAGTCTGAGAGCAGCGCAGAGGCCGGCCAGAGCACATCTTCGAGCCGCCCGTCCGCCGGCCAGGGCTCCGGGACAAGCTGTCAGCACAACTGGGTTACGACGACCAGAACAGAAAAGGAACCGCACACAGTGATCGTAACTGAGAAAGTAGTGCAATATGATTATTATCGCTTTTACTGGTATAATACCAGACAGTGGGAAGAAACACGCGACCCTGACCGCTTTGACGAGTGGCAGCACGACAGAAACGGCGGCCCGCTGTCGCCGAATTCGATCAATATGGCGAACCCCCCCGAAAAATGCCCGCTTTTTAAAGGCTATGACAGCAACGGCCACGCTACATATACAAACGACCACGTTCACAGCACGCTCAGCGAAACTGTTCCCTGCGAGCCGTACGAAAAGACGGAGTATACCACGGTGACGATCAGGACCACCGTCTGCTCCAAATGCGGGGCGACCAGGTAACGCAAAAGGGCCGAACCGGCCTCTGCGAGCGGGAGAAGATGTGCAAATTGCAAAAAACGTTGTGCGTTGCACAACGTTTTTTCAAATCCGCACTACAGCGATGTGCAAATCGGGGAAATCGTTGTGCGTTGCACAACGATTTCCCTGATCTGCACATGCGAATGCAGGCTGCGTCCTCGCCTCGCTTCGCTCGGCTGCGGACCGCTCGCGGCGCCAAGCTCCGCCGGAGCTTAGCGCGAACGCTCGCGCCCTCTCGGGTTCGAGCCCCATTGTGCTCGCAAAAAACAAGCAAGAGACGGCAAAACCGTCTCTTGCTTGTTATGGTGGACTTAAAGGGGCTCGACCGCCTGCGTCGCTTTTGAATTACGGCCTGCTCGCAGGCTGCGTCCTCGCCTCGCTTCGCTCGGCTGCGGACCGCTCGCGGCGCTAAGCTCCACCGGAGCTTAGCGCGGACGCTCGCGCCCTCTCGGGTTCGAGCCCCATTGTGCTCGCAAAAAACAAGCAAGAGACGGCGAAAACCGTCTCTTGTTCGTTATGGTGGACTTAAAGGGGCTCGAACCCTCGACCTCTGCGTTGCGAACGCAGCGCTCTCCCAGCTGAGCTATAAGCCCATGCGTGATCAGCATACGCGCTTTAATTATTGTACTCCATTTTACCGTGGCGGTCAACAAAAAACTTTCTTTTCGCGGCAAAGAATGCTGACCTTTCTGCGGGCGGTGTGCTATAATAAAAGAAAAAGTGTCGTGCAAGATAACAGGAGGGAAATTATGAAGAGCATCAAGCCCGGCAGGGGGCCGTCGATGTTGGGCGGTATAGTAGGAATATTTATGGTAGGCGCCGGTATCGTCTGGACGGTGTCGGCTTCTGAGGCGGGCGGCGCTTTTGCGCTGTTCGGTGTTTTCTGGACTGCCTGCGCTGCTTCCGTGGCGATATACAATCTGAAAAACGCGACCAAAAAGAACCGTTACTCGGCTTTCGACATCACTGAGGGCGAGGAAGAGCCGGATTCGCTCAACGAGCATTTCGGCGGCGGGGCGGAAAAGTTGGCAGAGACCGAAAACAGCGGCGCTTTCTGCCCGTATTGCGGCACGCCGGTGGAAGAAGATTTCCTCTATTGTCACAGCTGCGGCAAGAAGCTTCCTTAGAATGGCAGAGGAGCATAAAGAAGTATTGCGAAAATACTGACCTATGCCAAGTGAACGGGAAATATGAAACCTCTATGTGAATGGACGAACCATTTGCATAGAGGTTTTCTTTTGCTTCTTAAAATTTTTCAGCGTCCGCAGGACGCGCAGCCGTCACCGAATGGGG
>CALWNX010000087.1 GCA_944382925.1 uncultured Clostridia bacterium
GTGGGTATAAGACCCGCCACAAGACAGAGGGCAAGCAGTAAACTTAGTATTCTCCTTTTTAATTTCATTGCTTTCTCTCCTTCGTTTTACTTTTTTACAAACAGCTTGATAGATATCCCGTGCTAAAAAAGAGCTTTCCAAAAGCCATCTTTGTCAAGCTTCTTTCCGAATATAATTTACCACAAAGCCGGCTGATTTTCAATACTTTTTTGAGAAAAGATAGGATATACTATCAATAATTCAAAGTTTTTTTATGGAAACCGTCTAGCCTACTGCGTAGACATTTAGAGGTCAAAAAACCTGATTTTAAGCCGCTTCAGGGGCGTAAACATTTGAGGGGCAAGGTTGTTTGTACCTTACCCCTCGTTTTTTGCGTTTAAAAGCGCTACGGACTCATTTTTTCAGCTTTATCATAATCTCGTCCACAAGGTCTGTATATCTTCCCTGTGCAATCAGCTTATTACGGCAGGCAAGCAGAATATTGAAAATGTACCGTCTTTCTTCTACCGTTAAATAGATGTGGTATTTCTTTTTCCTCATACGAAGATCACCTCGGCGTTAACGGTTTCCGTAACCGCCGACCGCAAGGCATTTATTCTGCGCACCCACTCCATTTGATTATCGGCTTTCTGTCTTTCGGTAATGCCTTCAAGTTCTGCTCGTTGCTTCATAAGACGGTCAAACAGTTCCTGTGCCTGTTCTTCAGTATCGACAAGGTAGGATTGCAGTTTGCCGCTTGTCAAAAAGCTGGTATAAAAAGCCTTTTTATGCTTACGGATATACCGTAAATGCCACTGTCCCCATACGCCGATATGCTTTTCTTCTTTTTCGGCGGGTAATTCCAAGCAGGAAATGTAATAATCGCCCCGCAGCTCATACCAAAGACCGTTTTGTTTGTCATAGATGTACTATTCCATTTTGTAATCCTCCAAAATCATATGTTTGGACATACATCACAGTTTTCCGATTACCACACTTATGTTTATTCGTGTTATCATTTTTTTCTGCCCTTGCTTTTGCCCTTATCATCTTTCGGAACAAAGGTAAAACGGTGTGAAATCATATAAAGGGATAGGGTGAGCAGATTGCAAAAAATCCTTTGTTTTCAACGGTTTCGGAAGTCTTTATTAAATCCCTATGAGGCGGTATAACCACCTCTAAAATTATGAGTTTCTAATACAAATTGTGAGGAAACAAAGAAAAAAACCTTGTCCTCCCTTATCTACAATTGAACGTGAGGCTCCGCCGGGAGCCTCACGTCACTTTTTATCATTTATTTCTGCGCGTCTCTGCAGTCTGAACGTTCTTATCAGTGCTGCGCCTGTCATGGCCGGAATCGCCGCCATCAGCATCCCCCTGCGGAGCCTTGTTTTCAGCGCGGCTTTTAGCCAGATATTTTTTCAGCACGATCAGGAACCAGGTGAAAACGACAAGACCCTTGGCACAGCTGGAAATCGTAATGCTCCACCACACGCCATCCAGGCTGAGCACCGTCGCCGACAGAGCCAGCGCCATCGGAATACGGGCCAGGTTGCCGATAATGCCGGATATCGCCGGCGGCAGCGGCCTGCCCATGCCCTGAAACGCGCCCGCAGAGGTGATCTCAAGGCACATCAGGAGCTGTGAATAGCCCATGATGCGCAGGTAGGAAACGCCGATCGGCAAAACGCTTTCTTCGGTTATAAATATTTTGAACAGCGGCGCCGGAAATACGATCAATACAATAGAAGTAAACAGGCTCCAGATCACCATGATCTTGATGGCTGTAAAATAACCCTTGCGGATTCGTTCCGGCTTGCCGGCCCCATAATTTTGCGCGATAAAAGCATTGATCGCGCTGCCGAAGCCTTCAGCCGTCGTATAAGAGATCGATTCGATCTGGCTGCCGACCTTCTGCGCCGCGATGGCCGCATCGCCCCAGCCGGCCACGATCCTGGCGATAAGCATCGAAAGCAGCGAAAAAAACAGCTCCTGCAGCGCTACCGGCATGCCGATACGCGCTACCTCCTTCCAGGTGCGCAGGCAGATCTTTTGCAGCAAACGCACATGGGGGAAGAAATAAGTATCCTTTACTGCCGCAAACACGAACATTCCGCACACGATACCCTGAGCCATGATGGTCGCCAGCGCCGCCCCGGCCACTCCCAGCGCCGGGAAAGGCCCCGGGCCAAAGATGAACAGGGGATCGAGGATCGCATTTGCCACCAGCCCCAGCGAAGTCGATCGGAAAACGATCGAACTGGCGCCCATGGCTGTGAACAAGCCGGTCAGTATCTGGCTGATAAAAGTAAAGATAAAGCCGATCGTCGTGATATACAGATACGCCCTCGCATCCGCAATGACCTGCGGGCTGTGCAGCTTGAAAAAGTCGATCATCGGACCGTTGAAAATAAGGCAAGCCGTCACCAGCGCCAGCACCAAAGCCGCGCCCATATGAAAGGCCGACTGTGCATAGCCGGCAGCCCTGTCAAAATCTCCGGCTCCAATAGCCTGTGCCGTCTTAACCTGGCTGCCGATACGCGGTATCGTCGAAAACGCATAGGCTATCCACATATACATACCGGCAGCGCCGACTGCCGCCACGGCATCTGCCGAGAGGCGGCCGATCCAGATCATATCTATCAGGTTATACGCCATCTGCACCAGCGAGGTGCCCATGATCGGCAGCGCCAGCCGCAAAAGCGAGGAAACGATATTTCCGCTGACAAGTTCTACCTTTTTCATACTTCCTGACCTCCTTCCTGCCACTCCTTGAGTTCAGAAACCTTTCGCAAAAATCTGCGCAATATGATCACAAACCAGGTAAAGCACACGATGCCCTTGGCACAGCTGGAAATGGTAATGCTCCACCATACGCCGTCCAGTCCGAGAGCCGTCGCCGAAAGCAGCAGCGCCATCGGAATGCGGGCCAGATTGCCGAGAATGCCGGTAACCGTCGGCGGCAAAGGCTTTCCCAGTCCCTGAAAAGCGCCAGCCGAAGCGATCTCTACGCACAGGAACAATTGCGAATAGCCCATGATACGCAAATATGAAACGCCTATCGGCAATACGCTTGCATCGGTGATAAAAATGCGGAAAAGCTGAGCCGGGAATACGATCAACACAAAAGTTGTAAACAGACCCCACATCAGCATGATGCGCATAGCGGTGAGATAGCCCTGCTTGATGCGCTGGGCTTTTTTCGCGCCGTAATTCTGCGCTGTAAAGGCGTTGACAGCCGTACCGAAGCCTTCCGCCGTCATAAACGAAATCGATTCTATCTGCCCGCCAACCTTCTGCGAGGCGATGGCAAGATCGCCCCAGCCTGCCACAAGCCGGGCGATGACCATAGACAGAAAAGAAAAAAACAGGCTCTGCAAGGCGACCGGCAGACCGATACGCACAACGTCAAGCCAGTCCGTCAGCCGGCTTCGCCGCCACAGCTTAACATGCGCAAACAGAAAGCTGTCGTGCTTGCCGGCAAGGATGAACATCAGGCACACGCAGCCCTGAGCTATGACCGTTGCCCAGGCCGCTCCGGCGACCTCCATACGCGGAAAAGGCCCGATGCCGAAAATCAACAGCGGATCCATAACCGCATTGACGATCAGGCCGACAAAGGTCGAACGCAAAACCGTAGTGCTGGCGCCCATTGAGGTGAACATGCCTGTGAATATCTGACTGGTAAAGGTAAAAACAAAGCCACAGGCGACGATGACAAGATAGCTCCTGGCATCGGCGATGACCTGCGGACTATGCAGCTTAAAAAAACCGATCATCGGTCCGTTAAAAAGGAATACGGCTGAGGTGAACAGGATCATCAGCACAGCGCCCATATGAAAAGCAGCCTGGACGTAGCCGGCAGCACGTTCAATATCACCGGCGCCGATAGATTGCGCCGACCGTACCTGACCGCCGATGCGCGGTATCGTTGCCAGCCCCTGAGAAATCCACAGATACATGCCGGCTGCACCAACTGCGGCCACGGCATCCGCCGAAAGACGGCCAATCCAGATCATATCAGTCAGATTATATGCCATCTGCACCAGCGAGGTGCCCATGATCGGCAGCGCCAGCCGCAAAAGCGTAGGGCCTATCCGCCCGTTCAACAGATCGACCTTCTGCGTAGTGCTCATCTCCCTTCACTAATATATCAGCCCCGCCACGTCAGGCCGGCTACTACTTCTATCCCGCCGGTCCACGGAAACATGTCAACCGGCGTGGCTTCCTCAAATATATAACCGAGGGCGCAAAGCTCCCGGATGTCACGGGCCATGGTGGCCGCATCGCAGGATACGTAGATCAGGCGCGGCACTGCGGCCTGCGCCACGGCTTTGAGCAGCTCCGGCCGGCAGCCTGCCCGCGGCGGATCGAGGATCGCCACCTCGGCTTTCAGGTCGGTCAGCTTCGGCAGCTCTTCCTCAGCCCGGCCGCATATATATGTCGCGTTGACGATGCCGTTTATGACGGCGTTCCTGTTGGCGTCGAGCACTGCCTGGCGCACGCTTTCGATGCCCACTACCCGGCCGCTGCCGCCCTGTCGCCGCATCTGTTCGGCGCAGAAAAGGCCGATCGAGCCCACGCCGCAGTAAAGATCGAGTACCGTTTCATCTCCCCTGAGGCTGGCGTACTCGAGCACCTTATCGTACAGCTTCAGCATCTGCCGGGGATTGACCTGATAGAACGACAGCGGTGAGATTTCAAAGCTCAGGCCGCCCAGACTTTCGGTGATCACCGGCGCGCCGGCCACCGTTATGCACTCCTCGCCGAGCACGGCGGAGGGTTTTCCTTTATTTACGTTAATGACAACGCTTTCGAGGCTGAATTCGACTCCGGCCAGCGGGCCGTCCGTCTCCGGCGCCAGCGCGTATATCGCCTCGTCCAGCAGGCGCACCAGCTTTTCCAGATTAGGGATGCCCTTGCCGTTGATGACCAGGATCACCATCACTTGGCCGGTGCCGAAGGCCGTGCGCACGATCATGTGCTTCATCAATCCCTTGTCCCAGCGTTCGTCATATGAGGTGATATTGTCCTCACGCATGAAGCGGCGCAGAGCATCCGCGGCGGCCATCGCCGGCGGCGCCTGCAGGGCGCAGGAGCTGCAATCGACTACCTCATGGCTTTTGGCCTGAAAGAAGCCCACGCGCGGCTCGTGTACCGGCACTGCGATGCCGCCCTTCTTCGTCATCAGGCCGCCGGTGCTGACTGCCATCACGGCCTTGTTGCGGTACTGCACAGGCCCTGCCGCTTGCGCCTTTCTTCGCTCGTCCATGCCGGCTTTCAGACCGGCGTCCAGACCGGCTTCCATGCCGGCTTCCATGCCGATCGTCTTTTGCACGTGCGGCTCGGCGAGCCCGCCCAGGCGCCTTAGTTTATCGCTCACCTGCTTGCGCTTGAGCTCAAGCTGGCTTTCGTAGGCGAGCTCCTGATAAACACAGCCGCCGCATTGCCTGAAATACGGGCAGAAAGCCTCCCTCCTGGCAGGTGAAGGCTCAAGAAGCTCCCGCACGCGCGCCAGGCCATAGCTTTTCTTGACCTTCGTCAGCTCGGCCATGACCACATCGCCCGGCAACGCGCCGCGCACAAAGACGGCAAAGCCATCGGCCTTGCCTATCCCCTGTCCGTCCGCGGACATATCTTCAATTGTAAGTCTGACCAAGCTGCCCTTTTCCATAATTCAGCCTCAACAAGAGCCGGAACTGAGTCCGGCGTTTTTCTTCTAAGCTGATTCTAGCACATATTTCTTTTTTTGGCTATCGGCTTTTTTTGTTCCGCATAATTTTTTAAAAAAGTGCGTTAAAGTAAAGTTGAATCATGACGAGATAATTTGCCTTCCCCTGCCAGAACCTCTGTTTAAGAAAATTTAGCAGGGGCAACCCCTGCTAAATCCACATCTCAAAGCATGTTTAGCAGGGGTAACAAATGTAAAAATGAGGCGTTAGAGTGCCATTTCGATGAATTTGAGCGTAATTTCATCGTATAACCAGCGTTTTTACGCGGAATGACCCCTGCTAAAGCACTCGGTTATAAGCTGTTTGGCAGGGGCAACCCCTGCTAAATCCGCATCTCAAAGCATGTTTAGCAGGGGGCGCCCCTGCCGCAAGGCGTGATTTGAACGGTTTAGCAGGGGCGAATAGCTCTTGGCTGTGACAGCACCAAAAGCCGATCGCCCGGCGAGCAGAGGCTGCTCGCGCGGTTCTGTCTTTTCTTTACTCCATAAAGATGAAAGGAAAAATGCAGGAGCTGCCTCCTGCATTTTTCCCGTTTATATGTGTTGTTGTGCCTACATGGCGCAGGCTTCTTCTGTCTGGCGCCGTTTTTCTTCGATAGATTCCTCCAGAATCATGTCCTTGACCTTCATCAGCCTGGTCTGGTTGCCGCGCTCGTTTTCGTCCAGCTTCATGACGATGTACTTGATCGTCATCTCCAGCTGCGGAATCTTCACGTATTCCAGCGCGTTCACGCGCCGGCGCGTCTTTTCCAGCTCCGCCGCCAACATGGCCGCTTCCTTCTCCTTGGCCGCCAGCTCCAGCAGATCGGGCAGGATGGCCGCCAGTCCCGCGATCGCCGCATCCAGCTCGCCGGAAGTGCTGGCAAAGCCGTAAGGATAGATGTCAGCCGGGTCGGCCGCCGTGGTTTCAAACTTGAACTGCGGCACATCAACGCTCATGACGTTCTTGCCCTCGACCGCCAGCTTGACGCCCTGCTTGGGGAACATCAGCGCTTCCGCCAAAACCTCCTGGCTCATGACGGCGCTGGCTACGGAAAAGCTTTCGTACACGCGGGCCAGGGCGGCCTCTACCTCTTCGCGCAGGCGCTTGTTTTCGCGCGCCAGCTCGAGGAAGTTTTTCATCAGCTGATCGCGTTTGTCCTTCATCAGCTTGTGCCCCTTCCTGGCGGTGACCAGCCTCTTTTTCAGGGTCGTCAGCATCATTCTGGTAGGATTGACGTTTAATCTTTCCATAAAATCACCTCTGTCCGGCCTTACTTGACCTTGCCGAGATACTTTTCGATATACTCGTCTCTGATACGCTTAAGCTCTGACTTAGGCAGCAGCTCCAGCAGCTTCCAGCCGATGTCGAGCGTTTCCTCGATCGAACGGTCGGTATTGTAGCCCTGCGAAACGTACTGCTTTTCAAAGGCCTGCGAGAACTGCGCGTACTTGAGGTCGGTCTCGGTCAGAGCCGACTCGCCGAGGATCGCCACCAGCTCCAGGGCCTCTTTGCCCTGCGCGTAAGCAGAAAAGAGCTGGTTCATGGTGTCGGCGTGATCCTCTCTGGTCTTGCCGCTGCCGATGCCCTTGTCCTTCAGCCGCGACAGCGACGGCAGCACGTCGATCGGCGGCTGAATACCCTTGCGGTACAGCTCACGCGAAAGGATGATCTGTCCCTCGGTGATGTAGCCGGTCAGGTCCGGGATCGGATGGGTCTTGTCTTCTTCCGGCATCGTCAGGATCGGGATCATCGTGATCGAGCCGTCGTAACCCTTCTTGCGGCCGGCTCGCTCATAGATGCTGGCCAGGTCTGTATAGAGATAGCCCGGATAGCCTCTGCGGCCCGGCACCTCTTTTCTGGCTGCCGAAATCTCACGCAGAGCTTCCGCGTAGTTGGTGATGTCAGTGAGGATTACCAGCACGTGCATGCCCAGGTCGAAGGCCAGATACTCGGCCGCCGTCAGCGCCATACGCGGAGTTGCGATACGCTCTACGGCCGGATCGTTGGCCAGGTTCATGAACATGACCGTCCTGTCGATCGCGCCGGTGCGCCTGAAATCGGTAGCGAAGAAATCAGCCTCTTCATAAGTGATACCGATCGCGGCGAAGACTACGGCGAAGTTTCCTTCACCGCCCCTTACCTTGGCCTGACGGGCGATCTGCGCCGCCAGGTCAGCGTGCGGCAGGCCGGAAGCCGAGAAGATCGGCAGCTTCTGTCCTCTTACCAGCGTGTTCAGACCGTCTATCGCCGATACGCCGGTCTGGATGAATTCCGACGGATAGTCGCGGGCCGCCGGGTTCATCGGCAGGCCGTTGATGTCCAGCCGCTTGGCGGCGATTATCTCCGGACCGCCGTCCTTAGGCCGTCCCATGCCGTCAAAGACGCGGCCGAGGATGTCCGGCGAAACAGCCAGCTCCGTGCCTCTGCCGAGAAACCTGACGGTGCTCTCCTTGAGGTTGATGCCGGTGGAGCTTTCAAACAGCTGCACCAGCGCGTTGGCGCCGTTTATTTCCAGCACCCGGCAAAGCCGCTTCTCGCCGTTTTGCAGGACGATCTCGCCCAGCTCGTCGTAGGTAACGTTCTCGACGTCCCTGACGAGCATCAGCGGGCCGACAACTTCGCTTATCGTTTTATATTCCTTAATCATCGTCCTCCGCCTCCTTTGCCGTCAGCTCAGAAATGCTCCTGGCCATCTCGTCCATCGCGCTGTCGAAGGTCTCGTCAACGCTCTTTTCTTCTACGTATTTAAAACGTCCGATGCTCTCGCGCACAGGCAGAGTCATCAGTTTTGCGAAAGGCGCGCCCTTGGCGATCGCTTCCCTGGCCAGCTTGTGGAAGGTCAGGATCAGCTTCAGCAGCTTATACTGCTTGTTGAGCGAGCTGTAGGTGTCGACCTCGTGGAAGGCGTTCTGATGCAGATAGTCCTCGCGGATGGATTTGGCGATTTCCAGCTTCAGCCTGTCCTCAGGCGAAAGCCCGTCGACGCCGACCAGCTGTACGACCTCCTCCAGCTCCGACTCCTCCTGCAGCAGATGAATGGTCTGCGCGCGCAGCTTCGGAAATTCCTTGTTTACATTCTCGGCGTACCACTCCTCTAGCCTGTCGACGTAGAGCGAATAGCTCTGCAGCCAGTTGATGGCCGGGAAGTGTCGCTTGTAGGCCAGCTGCGAGTCCAGGCACCAGAAGACCTTGACGATACGCAAGGTGGCCTGCGAAACAGGCTCGGAAATATCTCCGCCCGGAGGCGATACGGCGCCGATGGCCGAAAGCGCGCCCAGCCTGCCCTCCTTGCCGAGGGAAACAGTGCGGCCGGCTCTCTCATAGAACTGCGCCAGACGCGAAGCAAGATAGGCCGGATAGCCTTCTTCGCCGGGCATTTCCTCAAGGCGGCCTGACATCTCACGCAGAGCCTCGGCCCATCTGGAGGTGGAGTCGGCCATGATGGCGACCGAATAACCCATATCGCGGAAATATTCGGCGATCGTAATGCCTGTATATATAGAAGCTTCACGGGCCGCGACCGGCATATCCGAGGTGTTGGCGATCAGCACTGTCCTCTTCATGATCGATTCGCCGGTGTTAGGGTCCTTCAGCTCAGGAAATTCCATCAGTACGTCGGTCATCTCGTTGCCGCGCTCGCCGCAGCCGATGTAGACCACGATCTCCGCGTCGGCCCACTTGGCCAGCTGATGCTGCACGACGGTCTTGCCGGAACCGAACGGCCCCGGTACGGCGGCCACGCCGCCTTTGGCGATCGGAAACAGCGTATCGATGACGCGCTGGCCGGTGATCAGCGGCATTTCCGGCACCAGCTTTTCCTTGTAAGGACGTCCCTTTCTGACCGGCCACTTTTGCAGCATCGCAAGCTCCTTGAGCTCGCCGTCGGCCGTGCGCACCTTGCAGATCACGTCCTCGACCGTAAACTCGCCGCTCTCGATCGCTTCGACCGTGCCGCTGATGCCATAAGGCACCATGATGCGCTGCTCCACCAGCACCGTCTCCTGCACGGTGCCGATGATGTCGCCGGCCTCGACCTCGTCGCCCGGCTTTACCTTCGGCATGAACTGCCACTTCTTTTCTCTGTCGATCGAAGGCACCTTGATGCCCCTGGTGATGTTCGGCCCGGCGATCTTGCGCATTTCCTCCAGCGGCCTCTGGATACCGTCGTACATGGTGCCGATCAGGCCCGGCCCCAGCTCGACGGAAAGCGGCGCGCCGGTGGACTCTACGGGCACTCCCGGCCCGATGCCGGCCGTCTCCTCGTAGACCTGCACGGAAGCGTTGCCGCCTCTCATCTCTATGATCTCACCGATCAGGCCCTGCTCGCCGACGCGGACTACGTCATACATGTTGGCGTCTTCCATGCCGGAAGCTACGACCAGAGGTCCTGATACCTTTACTACTTTTCCTTGACTCATTGCTATTTGTCACCTCCAAACAGGATGTCCGCGCCCACCGCGCGCTCCACAGACTTTTTCACGCCGGCCAGGCCGATGCCCAGCGACCCGTCCTTGTCCGGCACCGGGATCACTGCCGGCAGTCTCTTATCCGTGTATTCTGTCACCTCCGCCTCCATCTCCCTGTAAAGCGCTTCGGTAACATAGATGATGGCGAAGTTGTCGTCAGCTATTTCTCTGAAAATCTTCCGGGCCTCCTGTCCGCTGTCGCAGGGAAAAACCTCAAGCCCCACGGCCTTGAAGCCCAGAACGCTCTCTCTGTCCCCGATAACTCCTATCCTATACATAAGTCTTCCTCAACCTTTCCAGGATGACCTCCTTTGCGGTGCCGGCGATCTTGCCGGTGAGGATCATCCGCAGATTCTTGTTCTCGTTTTCCTTGGCGATCAGATAGGCCGCCGCCGGCGCCAGGCCGAAGGAAACGAATTTGGCGTCTCTTATATATTCCATGCGCTTATCGTCGCAGAGCTTTTCGAGCAGCGAGTACATACCTGTATCGCGGGCTGCGACCGCGCCCTTTTCCATGATCTGCGCAAAGCCGTAGGGAGCAAATTTGTCAGCCAGCTGCTGGTAATTTTCCTCGTAGCTGCTGACGAAAAGGCTTTCGGCCATGTTGCCTCCGGAAAGAAACACCTTCTGGAAAAAGGTCCACGGCTTGCCGATCTGCCGCAGTCTGACAAAGGCCGTCACGTTGAGGATGTCGATCAGCAGCCTGACATAGCCGATCAGGAACTGATCTCCGCACTCCTCTGCCTGCCGCAGCATCTGCCTGTAGCAGGCCCGGTCGAGGATGATGTCGATCTCCTGCGGATCGCGGCCCTTGGCAAACAGCTCTGCCGCCTCGCTGACAGCTTCTTTGAGCTCGCCGGAAAAGAACATGAAATTTCTTTCTCTGATCATGGTGGCCATCGCCTTTGGCTCAAAGCTGCCGCCCTCCGTCATGTAGCCGTCCGGCTCGATGCCCAGAAACTCAGCCTTCAGAGCGGCCTTGGCGTTGTGGAAATCCTTGGGCGCGCGAAAGAGCGCCAGCTCTTCCTGATCCGGCAGCGAAGAAAATACCAGCTCGTAGGCCTTCGCCTCCTCTTCGCTGAGGAGCTTGACGAAATCGCGCGGATTCTCAAGCGTCCTGCCTTCGCCGTAGCCGTGCTCGCCAAGTATGGTCATGGCGGCGCGGAAATCCTCGGCTTCTGCCGCTCTCACCAGCTCCGCTTCCGGCAGCATGGTGCTTTCGCTGGCCTTGATCAGCGAGGAACAGAATATATATGAGTCATCTTTGTATTTACTCATGATATGCTCCTTATTTTTCCGCTTCTGCCGGCGGGAAAAGTATCGAGGCCACTTCTGCCGTCAGCTCGCGGCGTTTCTCGTCCACCATCGCTTCGACAGAGTTGTTGATATATACCTGCCCGCTGCGCAGCATATATCCGCCTCTGAGATTTCTCGTCTCTGCGGACAGCGTAAACTCGCCTCCCGGCACGGCCCTGTTGAGGGCCTCCGTCACCCTGGCGCCGATCGCAGCGCGCTCCTTCTCGTTGAAGATGAGCTCGCCTTTAACAACGCCTGCGGCCTGACCGGCCCGGGTCAGGAAGTCTACATACCTGTCCTCGTCAATTGATGTGATGTATGCGACAGCCTCAGCAAAGCAGTGCTCAATCAGCTCCTGCTTCCTGGCCAGAACGATCTTTCTGCTGTCGATGTCAGCTACCGAACGACGGCGGCTGACGATTTTTTTGCTTTCTTCCTCGGCGTCTCTGACGGCCACCTCTGTCTCCTCGACAATGCGCTTTTCCAGCGTGTTGATGGTGCCGCTGCTCTTGGTCCTGGCGGTATTCATGATCTGCTCACATTCCGCCTTGGCCTCGTCGATGATCGCCGCTGTGATCTTTTCCAAACTCATGACGCATCCACCTTTCGCAGGCGATTATACTGCGATACGCAGCCAGATAAGAACCGATACCAGCAAGGAGAAGATAGCGTAGGTCTCTACCATGGCGGTATAGATGATACCCTTTACCATCTGATCCGGTCTCTTGGCCGTCAGCTGCAGGGCCGCGGCCGCCGCCTTGCCCTGGGCGATACCCGACCAGATGCCGACCAGGCCGACAGGAATACCGGCTACCAGAAAATACGCGCCCTGCGGGAAGGTGAGGTCCAGCATATCTCCGCTGAGGAAGCCCGTCTTCTGCAGGATCAGGAAGGAAATGATCAGGCCGTAGATGCCCTGCGTACCAGGCAGCGCCTGCAAGATCAGCGTCTTACCGAATTTTTTCGGATCCTCTGCCACGACAGCCGAAGCGGCCTGTCCCGCGATACCTACACCCATAGCGCTTCCGATGCCGGCCAGGGCCGCGATAGCAGCGCCCAAAAGGGCTAACGTGTTACCATCTAACATACTCATTTTTGTTCCTCCTCTTGCTCTATCTTTATATATTTAGTCTTTTTTCTGAACGGATCGAACGGTTCGCCGCCGTCCTCATAAAACTTGCCGAAAAATTCCACGTACTGCAGCCTGCTGGAATGGATGAAGGCTCCCAGCGCGTTGATGCCGAAGTTGAGCGTGTGACCGAAGAGAAAGACCACGATCAGCACTATCACACCGAAGAGGCCGCCGCCAAACAGCGAGCCCATGGTGTTGACAACCTGGGCGATAACGCCGGTCGCCAGTCCCAGCGCCAGCAGTCTGGCGTAGGAAAGAATATCCGACAGATAGCTCGTTATATTGTAAAGGTTGCTCAGGCCGCCGGTCACCTTGCCGAAGCCCTTCTTATCGCGACCGCCCGTCAGCAGCAGCCCGGCTGCTCCTGCGATAGCCAGCCACTGACCGATTGCCGGCAGCAGCGGCGAAATCGAGCCGCCGCCCAAAAGAGCGATCAGCCCCACGATGGTCAGATACCAAAAACCTTCGTCGCAGACAGCGTCAAACCAGTGCCCCTCTCTGATCTGCATGTAGGCCTTGATGCCCATGCCGATGAACAGGTGGATGATGCCCAGCGCCAGCGAGAAGATCAGCATCTTCATCGGATCGTCCAAAGGGTTAAACCACAGCGGGTCGATGACTACTTCTTTTCCCAGCACCACGCGGGCGAAGACCGTGACGAAATCGCCGAACCAGCCGCCGAACAGCGCGCCCCACAGAATTGTGGAAATGCCGCAGTAGAAGAACAGCGTGATCATCTTGCGCGTCATGCCCTCAAGGTTGAATTTCTTCAGCGCGATAAAGCAGCCGACCGCCATCAGGATGCCGTAGCCGGCGTCGCTGAGCATGATGCCGAAGAACATGGCGTAAAACAGTGCGTAGATGCTGGTCGGGTCGAAGCCGCGGTAGTCAGGGAGCGAATACATCTCCGTGATGGCTTCAAACGGTATGAAGAAGCTCCTGTTGTCGAGCAGCACCGGCACTTCCTCGTCCTCCGCAGGCTCGCTGAAGCTATAGCAGCAGCTGTAGTGCTCAAGCAGCGCTGCGGCTTTGTCTTTGAGCCTCGCAGGCAGCCAGCCTTCCAGGTAAAACGTCGTTTTGGTTTTCAAAAGCTTGGTTCTGATTCTCTCCTTGTCGGCGTCGATGGCGATCAGATCGCGGTAGCTTTCGAGCGGTTTCCTGAGAGCTGCTTTGCCGGCCGCTTCCTTTTCTATCTCGCGCACCTCGGCGAACAGCTCTGCCTTTTCATTTTCGATTCTTTCAATGTTGGCGGCGACAGTGCCCGTCATGCCGCGGAAATAGACCTCCGAAAATCCCCTCTGTTTCAGAAGCGCAAGTATTTCCTCTTCTTTGCTGCGC